>JBHHWX010000863.1:0-2017 GCA_046756745.1 bacterium
CCAGTGTCGATATTGGCCATTGTTATTGCATTTACCACAGCAGCTACGTCCGCGTGGTACGTTGAGGACAATCTTTAGCCCTTTTCTTCAGCGCGAGCGTTAGCAAGCGCCCTCGAAAATTTTTTGGCATTGCCCGCATGCACAGCAGTCCAATCGGCAAACTCTACTTGCTTTATTTCGAGAAGTCGCGTATTTTTCCATGTAAATTGAAAATACAATTTTCAATTTACATGGAAAAATAAAGCGCAATGTACATTCAAAGAAAAATAACCTCTGAGCTGCTCGAATGGGTCGATCAGTTCCCGGTTGTGGGGGTTATCGGCCCGCGCCAGGTTGGCAAAACCACCCTGGCGAAACACTTGATGAAGCATGTGCGCAAAGAGTGTATTTATTTGGACCTCGAGTTTCCGGAGGATCAAAGCAAGCTGAGCGACCCGGAGCTCTACCTGGAACAGCACCGCGATAAATGCCTCCTTTTGGATGAGATTCAGAAACTGCCCGACCTTTTCCCGGTTCTGCGGGGATTGATCGACCGGCACAAAGTCTCCGGCTGCTTCATTATCCTGGGGTCGGCCTCGCCCGAGCTGCTCAAGCAAAGCTCCGAAACGCTGGCCGGGCGCATCGCCTACAAGGAGCTCACTCCCTTCAACCTGGCTGAAATCTCCAGTCGTGAAAAGATGCGGTTGCACTGGTTCAGGGGCGGCTTTCCGCCGGCTATTTTGGCGCGTACCGAAAAATATTATCGTACCTGGATGCGCAATTTTATTCAGACTTATCTCGAAAGGGACTTGCCCATGCTCGGCCTGTCCGCCAACCCGGTTTTGATGCGCCGGCTGTGGACGATGCTGGCGCATTTTCACGGCGGCATCTGGAATGCCAGCACTTTTGCCCGCTCTCTCGGCATCACCGGCCCACCGGTCAACCGCTATCTCAAGTTCCTTGAAGCTGCCTTCATCATCCACCGGTTGCCGCCGTTTTCCCCGAATCTAAAAAAAAGACTCGTCAAATCGCCTAAAATCTATCTGCGCGACAGCGGGATTTTGCATTACCTGGCTGGCATTGCTGATTTTGAAACCCTGCAAAGCCATGTTTTGATCGGCCATTCGTGGGAAGGATACGTGATCGAGCAAATCCGACAGGTCTTGCCTGAGGAGATCAGCCTGTGCTATTATCGCACGCAGAACGGCACGGAAAGCGACCTGGTGCTCGTGCGCGGCAACACCGCCCTGCCTGCATCGAAATCAAATGAGTGTGTAGCAAAAAAGAGGCGCGATAAGTGCTTTAAAAACAATATATTTTATAATTGCATAATATAAAAAAAGCTCCTATTTTGAGTAAAGTTTGACCAAAAACTTAACCTTTCACCCAAAAAGGAGCTTTACCATGTTGCCAATTTACGAAAAAGAGCAGTCGATAGTCAAGATGAAAAATGAGGTAAAAGCACTTGAAGCTTATCTCAAACAAGCTTGCGGGCATGAAGAAATTCATCAGGTCGAGAAAAATATTTTTGATTTTGTGAAAAAGATCGGTCGTCATGCGCTCCAGTCATTCATAGATGAATCAGGTTCAGGCTATGAAGATGACAATCCCCCCATTGATTCGAATGAGGACGCCATGCGCTACAAAATTATCCGACATTCCGCATATCAGTCGATCTTCGGCAAAGTCCGGATCATGCGAGCCGGTTATCATGACACAACCCAACAACGATACTATTTCCCGATCGATAGCCAACTGAATTTACCGCAATCAATGTATTCCTATCTTCTGTCCAACTGGTTATTAGCCTGCGCAAGCGAAACGGATTACCGGAAATCAGTTGAGCTGATCAATAAGATATTTGGATTGGATTTATCCCATACCGTGCCGAAACGTCTTTGTGCAGAGGTTGCCGAAGGTGTAGACCCATTTTACGAAGAGATACCGGCCCCGCCCGAGGAGACGGAAGGGACGCATATTGCGATTAGTGCGGATGGCAAAGGCGTTCCGATCAAGAAATCAGAAGAGAGTGGTGAAG
>JBHHWX010000864.1:0-1999 GCA_046756745.1 bacterium
TGATCCCGGCTATCAGGTTGTTGCAGATTCTCTTTTTGACGCAGATTCCCGCAGATTCTTTATGATTTGCGTTGAGTATTCATAAAATTTTTGTTACTATTCAGCCTGCATAGCAGGTATAAAAGGTTTTCCCTCCATGGCCATTTGAATAGCCTCTAAGACATTGATCCTTTGTTTTCTCACCGTAGAGATGTATCCCCTGATTCTGCAAAATATCTTGGCTCCCTCATCGGAACGAAAACAGCCGGAAATCTTTTGTTGCACTTTCATCATTCGTATATCCTGTTCAGCGAGATTATTGTCAAAAGGCACATTAAAGTCATACATGAAAGCCAACACTTCTTTCTGATACTCTCTTAACCGATCCAGTAGATTTTTCGCTTTACTCTGTTTTTGACGTCCTCTTTTTTTAGGCAGCTTGCTGCTATCGGGAGGTGGATTTGCCTTAAATCCGTCATCGAGAATTCGTTGATATTCTCTTTCAAAAGATTGAATGGTTTTTTGATCCAGGTAATCGGTAGTTTGTTGCGCCTCATCAACAACCGCTTTGATCTTAAGCAATAAGTCGATCATCTCTTGCGCCCAACTTTGATCATATTGCTCATAAATAAAAATCAACTCCCGCAAATGATGGGCATTACATAAAGCATGCTTACAATCATATTTGAAGTAAGACTTCCAGAAATCATGAACAGCAGTTCCTTTATATAAAGGCAAAATACCCATCTCATCCATCGCTTCCTTACCTCGTTTGGGATGGGGTAGATAGTAAGTCAATAAAGGAGTGCAAGCCACATGCAGCCATTGACGTTTACCATTCACCGCATAACCGGTCTCATCAAAACGGGCAACCGCAGAATCGATAATCAACTGTTTGATAACAGTTGCCGGAACTTCTAAAGCGTTATAACAAGCATGGTTGGCCTGCCATAAAGTGCCTACACTAAGAGAATGGGAAAACACATCCTCAAAAAACTCACGATTGCGATCATAAGGGTGGAATTGATAGTTCATTAAATAAACCGACAAAGACTTAATGCGATTTCCATATTGAACCGCCTGATTAACCCCCGCTGGAAAAGATGCTTTGATCACCTTGCCACAACAAGGACAAATCTTGATCTCCGCCTGATGTTCGGTCACTTCGATCTTTAAGGGGGGAATATCAAACACTTGACGTCTCTGGTAATCGGCAACCGCCTCATCGACTAATGAAATGTCACAATCTTCACATCTATCTACTCGATGAACAATCTCCTTATCCGGTGTAGCGACCATCTTCAACGTGCTGCCCTGATGGCCTTTTTGACCGCCAGCACTACGATCACTCTTCTTTCGCAAATTACGTTTAGACTTCTTCCTGCCTCTATCACTGGAAGGTGGGTTGCTACTGTTGTGACTATCTTTGGCTTTCTGATCCTCTAACTGCTTGACCCGCTCGTTTAAAATGGCGATAGTATGCTCTTGTTGTTGGAGTTGATCGGTTAATAAGTGGATAATAGAAAGCAATCCCTCTACTAATTCAATGACTTTCTCCGGCCCCTTATCGTAAATGGAAAGTATCTCTTCCCGGCTCATCTCTATTTTGTCTAACTTGTATACCGAATCGCTCATTATCTCAAATCTTTGAATAAATGATTACTTTCTATTTCCACTCAATTTTACGAAATTTATATCAACATTATGGTGACGCATGAGATTGACTTAAAAGATCCTTCGCGCTAAGCCAAATTGCTGGCTGAATAGTTACCTGCGAATATTGTTTCTCGCGCTCCAAACCCAGAAGCTAAAACTTCAGCGAAAGCAGGAATGTGGGCTGGGCTAATCTTGTTTATCATCTATGTAATCAGTCAAATGGATTCATTACGAACCCCGGAATTTTCAAATTTAGAATTAGCGAATGTAAGTTTCGGCCAGTGACTATTGGAGCGGTCGTCGGGCTCTTTTTCTTTTTGGGTGTGAGATTCCTATTACCTACTCGTCAAGTTGGGTTTATCGT
>JBHHWX010000865.1:0-1991 GCA_046756745.1 bacterium
TAACGGTGGCTGAGACGATGAAAGCCGGTGTCGGTTTCCTAAAGCCGCTGGTCGGGATGACCTTTCTTTTGTATGGCCCGTATTTCATCGTATCGCTGATGGTCGGTCGGACTTTACTGACATCGCGGAACCCGACCGCATCATTTCTCTTTGCCTTTCTGGTGTTGTTCCCCATTGGCATCGTGCTGACCATTCTTTATCCGCTGGCACAACGGGCGATTGTCCTCCAAGGATTGGGGGCTGTTTCGAGTATCTCTCGAGGTTGGCAATTTGTTCAAGACCATCTGGGCAAGATTATGATCGTTGGGCTTATTCTATTTGTCATCCTGCTTATCTTCGGTCTAGTTCTGAGTTTGGTATTGCTGCCATTTGCTGTCGTAACGGTATTTCCGGCATTTGAAGGGTGGGCAGAAACAGGCGTCCTGAACCCTGGTCAGATTTTATCGATAGTGGTAGCTGGCTTGATCAGCGCGGTTTTAGGGACAGTGGTGATAACTTACCAGTCAGTCCTGATTACCTTAGTGTACATAGATCTGAGTGGCCGTCGGCGAAAACGTAAGGGGAGATAGAAAACTGAGGAGAGATTTCTCAGTTTGAAAGATGACAGGTCGGCAAGGAGCGACTTTGCTTGAGGGGTCAACAACAAGCATATGGTTTCAGCGGTTGGTCCGGCTAACAACCGCATTAAGCTGACGCCCAGTGCCCGGCTTTTATAATGAGTGTCGCTTTGCGTGGGGAAGAAGCGGGGCATTGCTGGGCTGCAAGCGCGCAGCTTATGCTGGTCCGTTAGGCCGCTCATCCAGTCGAATATAAGTTCACAAACTGTGGCCTATCATAGTACAATGGCAATAGTCGCCTTACGCGGATAATCTGTACACGGTGTATCGGTCAAACAAGTTTGATGTAATTTGTGTGGCCGTGATGAGATGGAGTGAAAAAGATGATAACCGACGAAATCAAACAAACGGTTATGACTCGCTACGGCAAATTCGCCGAAACGGGGGGAAAGCCAGAGGCCTGTTGACCCAGTAAACGGCAGCCCAGTTCGGGCTACGCAGTGGATCAGGGACTCTACGGACAGGCAGAACTCGATTCAATACCAGAAGTCACTCTCAATCTCTCGCGGGGTTGTGGCAATCCTACCGGCTTCGCCAACCTTCAGCCCGGTAACGTAGTCGTTGATTTCGGTTGCGGCGGCGGAATCGACGTCATCCTGGCTGCTCACAAGGTCGGGAAACAAGGCAATGTAGTCGGCATAGATTTCACCCCACAAATGA
This sequence comes from bacterium, assembly GCA_046756745.1. Taxonomy (GTDB): domain Bacteria; phylum Zhuqueibacterota; class Zhuqueibacteria; order Oceanimicrobiales; family Oceanimicrobiaceae; genus JBHHWX01. The sequence continues at coordinate 1,278 of JBHHWX010000865.1, forward strand.
TTGAGCGAGCAAAGCAGGCTGTGACTGAGGCAGGATTGTCAGACAGAAACATTGAACTTCATATCGCGGATATGGGGGAGTCTCAACTTCCAGCCAGTTTCGCAGACGTTGTGATATCCAACTGTGTCATCAATCTGTGCCCCGACAAAGACGCCGTGTATGAAGAAGCCCATCGCATCCTGCGACCTGGTGGACGTCTCGCCATTTCAGATATTGTCTTCACCGAGGGCATTAATCCCCAACTGCGAGAGCGATTTCAGTCAACTTGGGCCGGATGCTTGGGAGGGGCTATTTCTGAAGAGGATTATTGGCAGACGGTGAGAAGAACGGGTTTCGTTGAGATTCAGATTGTGGCGCGTCATACCCTCACTTCCGAAGAACTAGAAGCAATGGCTTGTTGTCCAGGCGAAGAATTCACTCCGCCTCCTAGCGAGGAAGACCGTCTTCTTGTGGAGGACAAAGTAGCCAGCGTGAAGTTCACAGCGATGAGGTCATCTCCGAATTGAGAAGCAGCCCTAAATCATATGCATCACTATTAGCAATATAAGAGCTAGTCTTCAATTTGAAAAGCGGCCTAACAAGCGCGTGAACCTGACCGCCCTTCGGGCGCAAGTAATCGACGGCTCTTTTTCCCTCTACCGTTCTGGTTAGCGGTGTTTCGTGCAGAGAAGCCGGGCGGCAGGTTACGCGCGGGCGTTGGGCGCTGGTTTCGTC
>JBHHWX010000866.1:0-1983 GCA_046756745.1 bacterium
ATAATAAAGTGGGAAATTTTGCTTTTGTTTTGATTAAATAATGTTAGAGATTACAATATTGTCACTGTTAATATAATCACGTAGAGTTGAAACTGCCAAATGCAACGATGTGCAAGATAGTGCAAGCTGAGTTGAAATAAGAGTCAGTATCGTTTGGGGAGTGCGATGCTAATATACGAATTCATACTAATGATACTAATGGTGCGTATGCCATGGGTTTAAAAAGTCTTAAAGTTCCCCAACCTGAATTTAGCAACTGGGTCATCCGAAGACGCCAGGAGCTCAATCTCTCTCCGGCTTGTTTGCGAGAAAAGCTCAACCACAGACTCAGCGAACGTACCCTGAAATACCTGGAGGACGGCAAGAAAGAGGCCTTCTGCGAGTACACACTAACTACGCTGGCGCAGGGGCTGAACCTGAGTTACCCCGAACTGTTGCAGCAAATCGAGGCGCTGCAACGCAATGGCACCGGCAACGGCGTTCTGACAGGCAACCCACGCCGAAATCGATTGGCCCTGTTCGCGCTGCCCGCCGTCTTCCTCGCGGTTTTGATATTTGCCGTGTTGAATGGCGCTACGGGGCTGCTTTCAAATAAAGGGCACGGCTCAAGGGTGGACCAATTCGCACCGCAAAGCCCTGGATGGGTACAAGATGTCCTCATTCACACGGATTACCCCCAGATAATTATGGCCTTTGACGCGGTGGGAAACAAGCTGTGGCAAAAAGCCCTGAAAACCAAAGTCAAAAAGGCGGCCCTGCTCGACCTGGACCAGAACGGACACAAAGAAGTGGTGGCGGGTACGTGGAAAAACAACTCTTCGACCTGGGGCGACAAGCCCGGCTGGCTCTTCGTGTGGGACGAGAACGGCGATCTGATGTCTGAACACAACATGTGGAAGCCCTCCATTTATCCGGCGCAAGAACCGCAAAAGAATATTCTGGATTTCCAGCAGGTGGATTTGGAAAAGGATGGTATTCAGGAGCTGGTGGTCGCCATTCGCGGCGTGGAGTACTACCCATCGCGGCTGGCGGTGCTGCACTACCAGAACCGCACGTTCAAAGAGGTGAAAACCTTCTGGAATCCGGGATATTTAACCAAGCTGGTTATTGAAGACATCGACGGCGATGGTTTTCCGGAGATTTTTTGCGCCGCGGTGAACAACGATTTTAAACGCGTGCCCGCATTTAACCTGCCGGAAAACGTGTATGCGATGTTTATGCTTCAGGGCCGGTCGATTTACGGACAGGCCCCGCCGTATCTGGGTAACGCGCCGAAAGGCAGCCAGGTCTGGTATCGGTACGTCACGCCACCCAGCGCCGTCAACCCAGCGGGCGCGATTCTTGGGGTTCGAATTTCCGGCGAGCGGGAGAAGGAGATTCATGTCAAGATGAAAGATAGCTGCTTTTTTTATCTGAATTACAATGGCGAGATTGTCGATCGCTTCTCCGGGGACGACTGCAAAGGGGAGACCGAGCTGCATTTGATCCCGAACGAGGCGACCTGGTGAAATGCTTTAAAATCCCAAATCCCAAAACACCAAATCCCAAACAAATTCTAATATCAAATATCGAAATTCAAAACTTTGTCGACTGTGTATAGAGGATGTAGAAGATTGAGGATGGAAGATTGAGGATAGAAGATGGAAAATGAGAAATGGGAAATAAACGATAGAAGATTCTCGTTCCCATGTTTTGTGTCTAAACCCTACATCTTTACGACTGTATCGTGATGGAGTGGACAATGAATAAGTCACTCCGACAGAGTCCATCGGTACGAGTGCCGATGAGATCGATAGTCGGTTCCTAATCCGTACATTCTGATCATCGGTGTTCTGATTCTTTCGGCGCCTGTTTCGTTTTCCAAGAACGCGATGATTGCCGAAGTATCCAACACGAACTTAACTTCCACGTTTTGCCCATCTTGAAGAAGGTCACCTGGTTATTGTTTTCAAAAAGATAAATGATTATCTTAAATCCAAGAAC
>JBHHWX010000867.1:0-1980 GCA_046756745.1 bacterium
CACAGAAATACAGAGCGCGTCTTGGAATGGGACTGTCCAAAAAGCCCACCATTCTTGTCATTTCGAAGCGAAGCGAGAAATCTGGCAGAGCACTATCTTTGGACTAAGCTCTTGTTTTCTGAGAACTAAATAACGTTCTGTGTCCACCAGATTCCTCGTCCCGACTTTCATAACATCTGTTGGAAATAATGAAAATCGGGACTCGGAATGACATTTTGAGGCTCTTGGGTCAGCTCGATGAAATTGACATAGTCAATCAACTCCAAAAATGGAAACGTCCACGTCATGCTATTTATACCAAAAAAGATGGTACCCGGTTTTCATGGCCACCTGTTTTTCCGCTCTTCTGCCAGCGGGCCTTGATAACAACCTCTTGACGCTATATTTTGGATCGCTGCGATTAATCTTCACGCCTACGGGCAGCAGAAATTTAAACTCAACATCCTTCATCTTTTCTTCACCAACGATTCCGATTCTGAAAGTGTGACGGACTAAATTCACCGTCATGGTGTCGGACTCGACCATCTCCAGCGTTAAGTTCCGGGATGCTAAGTTCAATTTCGCTTTAACCGATTCTTCTTCGCTTCCTCGTTTCCCGGATGCCTCCACTAAATCTTCCAAATCGTACTTTTCGCCCGGCCGCACTTTCAGCTCAACAATCACCTTTTTAAATGAGCCCGGTTTAAAGTCTTCTTCCGGAAACATTTGCCGCCATATGAGCTCCTCGGAGATCTTCTTGGTAATTTCACCTTCAATAAAATCGAGGTCTCCGACGGCGCCTCTCGAGTTTAGTGCTTTCGCGGTATCGGTTGGCGCATCAAAAAAAGCCAACACGTCCTCATTTGTTCTGATGATCTTTTGCAAAAATGAAATTTCATCCCAAAATAATTGACTGTATTTTGCTCTATCTGGCGAGTCTACCGCAGATTCTCGAATCATCCTTAAATACAGTTGGGTCAAATTCAAATGTATGCCAAGCGTCGTGTCGCTCAAGCTCAACGCTTGCCCATAAAAAGCTTCGGCTGCTTCTAAACTGTCTTGCAAAAAATGAATATTGCCGAGATTATTTAAAGCTTTCGGGTGATTCGGAAGGCTATCGAGCACGGTCTGAAATGCCTTGCGAGCTTGCTGAATGGTCAGGCTATCGGCGCCATAGCCCACTAAGGTGAGTCCACGCTCTAACAATTTTTGAAAATCTGCGATCTTATCGATCGATTCTCCAAACCGCTCCGCGACATAACGCGTCCGCATTTTTTCAAATTTCAACGAGTCTTCCCGGACAGAGGTTTTAATATCCCTGAGCTCTTGTGAGCTGAAACTCAGGGTTGTGTCAGACTCAAAATTCAATGGAGGGTAGACCGACCAGGCTTCCAAAATATTGGAGGTGTAAACCTGTCCATCGACATCTTTTAAAAGATAGTAATACTCTCTGCCTTTGTTCCAGGCTTGCATGAAGTTGGATGCGATATCGGTTATCTCGATAGGAATCCAGAGCCGGCCGTCCTGCTTGACAAAGTAACCGGGTTCAACCGGGAAAAGCGATGAATTCAAACTGGGTATGCCGGTATCCAACATCATGAAGATATGCTTCGGTGCATCGATGAGCGAGGTTTCAATTCCGACCTGCGCCAAAAGGGAGCAATAGAGCGCGGTGAGATCGTCGCAATCGCCCGCCTTCTCCTCGGAAAGGAGGAGGTTAGAAGGAAATTGAATTCTATCTTCAGAATATAGATTTCCGTTTGGCAAGCGTATCCAATTTGTCAGCTCATCCGGCATAAAACGCACGCCTTTGACCCGCAGCGCTTCAAACAGCCACATCGCGGTTACCAGGTTGTCATTTTCGACGCCAGATTGTGCGATTAAGGTTCTGGCAAACTGACGCAGGGTCCGGTTTTGCGAAGTCACAAAAGCAGCGGCTTTGCGAAAATTATCCCAGATGATGGAGTTTCTGCCGTATTGTTTAAATTCGCCGATTTTTTG
>JBHHWX010000868.1:0-1979 GCA_046756745.1 bacterium
ATACGAGCCTTTTACAAAACCTAATCTGACGCACAAACGAAGTGAGAAATGTTAGATCTTATTTTATTCCGAGTTCATTTTTTAGAACTTGTAAATCAACCCAATCATTGTCCTTGGTATCTTCGAGTATAGATTCAGTATGTAAATGATCAAGAAAGTCCTCTACAATTTCTTTGACTTGTAAGTAATAATTCCCAACTCGCAATCGATAATGAGGTGAATTGATAAGCTTTTTAACATTGGATTTTTCAAGCGGTGAAGAAGCTAATTGTTCAATTTCAGTGATAATCTTTTTCTGGTCTTTTCTCACAATGGTTTTTAATTTTTAGCTGCCGTTTTAGAAAATCTTATCCGGTACATTACTGTATAATTTTTTGTTTATGATGTCATAAATCAAGATATAATCTCTATAAGAGAAAATCAACCTCAATCTGTAATTTTACATATATACTTGATCCGAGATGGGACTGTGATTTTTGGGATACGGATTAATCTCAGATAAAAACCGAAAGAACAGCAATGATCAACGGGATTGACTGCACGAAAATCCTCTCGAAGCAAGGCACCTGCGCCGTCAAATAGCTTTCGTTTCGCAAATAAATTTCTTATTTTCCGACTCGATATTTAATAACATCCACATGGGGAATCCCGCAGCCCGTTATCACGACATCCATGAGGCTGCACCTACGTCATACATACTTTTAAAAAAAGCGAAAGCTGTGCTTGAAATTGCAGAAAGCCAGATCACAACGAGTAAGACGACTTAAAATCGTATCCGCCCTGCTTGTCGCGGTCACTCTTACCTATATAGTCTACAACTGGATTCGTTCTCTTCCCGAGATGGCGGATATTTCCCACGAGAACATTCCTTTAACCGCAGCCGCCGGCGAAGACATCTTTTGGGGAAAAGGCCGCTGCCACGTCTGCCACAAAATAGGAGAACGCGGGTATGCTCTGCGCGGCCCGAATTTGGGCGACTCAAAAGAAGGGCCGGAGATCGCAATTCGAGCGCAAACCAGAGCGAATAAACTTCAACTCGAAAATCCCACCGAATATTTGGTTCAAAGTATCGCGGAGCCGGGCGCTTTCGTGCTGCCCAAATATCAAAACGAGATGCCCGAAGTTTTCAAAGCGCCCATCGCGCTGGTCCCGGCAGAGATCACCGCGGTGGTGCTGTACCTGCAAAGCCTCGGCGGGGTTCCGAATCCGGATGAAATCACGCTGGATGAGAAGATTTTCGCCGGATTCAGAAACCCGGGGAAACCATCGAAGTTTATCGGGGATGGCGATGTTGAAACGGGCAGAGAGTTGTTTTTCGATGTGCACGGTGCGGCCGCTTGTGCCGCGTGCCACCTGGGTATCAACGCAAAGGGAGGGCCGGAGGGCAGTACGATAGGACCGGATTTAACCGGTATTGCCGGCTTTCGAACCCCGGAACATATTTACCAAAAAGTGGTTCATCCGGATTCGAATATTGTAAGTGGTTATGAAGAAGTTCTCATCAAAACCAAGTCCGGCATTTTTTTCATCGGAATGGTAAAAGCTGAACGGGGCGACTCGCTTGTCCTCATAAATAAGTACGCTGAACAATGGTCTCTTAAACGCGACGCGATATCTTCCATGACAGTCCAGTCAACTTCGATGATGCCCGGTAATTATACTGAGCTCCTGACAGAAGAAGAGATGAAGGATCTCATGGCTTATCTTCTCACCTTAGATGGGTCTGATCTTTAAAAACCATTGCAACTATCTAGTGTTTGAACGAAAACTTGATTTTTGATGTCTTTGCGAGCGCTTCTCAGCGAAGCAATCTCCTTATTAGGCACGGCATGAGATTGCTTCGGCAAAAAACGCCTCGCAATGACAGCTATGTTAATGGTTTTCGTTCAAACACTATCTAGCGAAGCTTCGCCTCAAACCGACGAGAAAAAGCCCGCCCACAGAATCAGAACTGCCACAGAATTGAAATAGAAATTGAA
>JBHHWX010000869.1:0-1976 GCA_046756745.1 bacterium
GATTCATTAGGCAGTCAACACAATCGTATATGTTTCACCTGGATTTGAATATTCCTCCTTCAAGTTTCACGCTTATTGAACCGGCAAATGGCGCTTTGCTTGAGCGCCAGCCAGGGGAGGATATTGTGTTTTCGTGGAACGCGTCATCGACCCCATATCCTTCGAATCCAATTACCTACACGATGGAATACTCAACTACGATGACATTTGACCCTCCCACGACGACGACCGTTCTGGGTATTTCCGGCTTATCACATACCGTTTCGGTGGATGTGCTGACCTTTGAGACGGATTACTTCTGGCGGATTACTGCGGTGGACGGATTTGGATTGACAAATGAGTCTTTCATCAGAAAGTTCACACCGACACAAGGGACGTGTTGTTTCCTCGCGGGGGACGCAGATGACAGCGGTACAAGGAATATAGGAGATGTAACGTTTCTTATCGCGTTCATTTTTACCGGTGGAGGCGCTCCTCCCTGCATCGACAGTGGCGACGCTGACGGCAGCAACACGATTAACATTGCGGATGTGACGTATATGATCGCTTTTATTTTCAGCGGTGGGCCGGACCCGATTTGCGGAACAACAGGATCTTAGGATTATGAGTTGACGGACGAATTCGCATGCGTGCATCAATTCCAACAGGATACAGGCAATCTTGATTTACGTTTCCGCGCATCGCCAGTGACAACCCCAGAATAGATGGCATAGATTTTCCGGATCTAGTTTTGTAGTTAAACTGCTACAAAATCAGCCTGTCTAGTTTCTCAAACTCTTTTGACAATCCAGAATCGTTGTGTTTGGCATCCGAGGTTGGCGTTCGAATGTTTCACTTCATGCGGGCGGCAGGTTTCGGTGGGGAAAAGACTGGTCGGCCTGCGGCCCGGTCATGACCCAACTTCGGTTTGGCAAATCTGCGCCGCGTGAGTCGTATCGCGGTGATTTGCAGGTTGCTCCCATTGTGCTGGAGACCTCGACTCCAAACTGAAGGCATTGTGACCGTGACCGCAGACCAACATCGTCTGTTCCTGACATAGCATTGAGTAATATGCTAACGAAATGTGTCTATGAAGCCTCACCGGCTTTTGAACATTCGAGGATAAGAGAGCAGCCCGGTTGGCATTGGTTTTCTTCCCGGCGCAATTACGCGCTTCGAGAAGATGGCTACTTCGGGACGACCAGTGATAGGTCATGACATACCTCCTCACTTATTCCCACAGATTCCCGGGGGATGGGAATTCCGTAGGATGAGGGTACACCGAGCCACTCTCCCTTCCTCGCTGAGAAATTTCTTTTCGCCAGGTTCTCGATAGAGGTAAATCACGTTGGTCAAACGACGAGAACCAAGGAGAATATAGAAGAAAACCGGGAAAAATCAAGTATTATATGCACCGCTACGACAGGTATAATCTGAGTTTGATGGAAGGCCTATGAGTCCGATTTGTTTGAATTGTCAACCATGGGGAGGGTAACTTCGAAGACAGCTCCACTTTCCGGACCACCATTCAGAATAATGGCGCCGCCAAGCTTCTTGGTGGCCTCATCGACAAGGTATAATCCCAGGCCGGTTCCGAGTTCCGGGTCTTTTGTCGTGAAGAATGGTTCGAAGATTCTGTCTCGAATCTCCGCCGGTATTCCCGCACCATTATCTTCCACCCGAAGTTGAACTTTTCCGTTTTCGGTGCGGGTTTGAATCAGCACCCGACCGTTCTTTGCCACCGCGTCGATGGAGTTTGAGAGCAGGTTGCCTATCAAGGTATACAGTAGTTTTGCGTTTCCGGATATGGTGGTATCCGCTGCAGTGAGATCCAATTCGCAGGCGATGTTGTTCTTGCCTAATTGATAGCTATAGAGGTCAACAGTATCAACGATGACTTCGTTCAATTCGATTGGTTGCAGACTTTCCTGCTGTGGCCGGTAAATGGACCTAACCTGGGTAGACAGCCCCTCGATTCGCGCCTGGCTCTTCATTAT
>JBHHWX010000870.1:0-1972 GCA_046756745.1 bacterium
ACTACTGCTCCAATGGAGCCACTTCTTTCAAGCGAAGTCTTGGAAGAAGCTTAGTAAGTTAGGGCTTTTTTATTTACAATTTTTGTGTTATATTCCGGTCAACTATTTTTCAATAAAGAGACCTCCTAAATTTATCGAACAATGAATCGCCGTACTTTCACCAAAAACACCCTAGGCGCAATCGGGCTGGGACTTTTTCGGCCGGTCTCGATATTCAGCCGGAGCGATGATTTCGATTTCATCATAAAATCCGGGCTCATTATTGACGGCAGCGGCGCAGAAGGCTTCGTTGCGGATATCGGGATTCAGGGAGAAAAAATAGTCGCTGTCGGCAAGCTGGAAGCTTCGCAAGCCTATCGCGTGATTGATGCAGAGGGCTTGGTCGTGGCCCCGGGCTTCATCGACGTCCATTCGCATAGCGAAGACGAGCTGCTGGTCAATCCGAAAGCGGAAAGCAAAATCAGACAGGGCGTGACCACGGAAATCCTCGGACAAGACGGCAATTCCATCGCCCCGCTCACGGAGGACATGCAGAGCACCCTCGATCAGCACTATCAAAATACCTACGGAATCCGCGTCGATTGGCGCGATTTTGCCGACTATTTCCAAAAGCTGAAACAGACCGGCACAGCGGTGAATGTCGGAACGCTTGTCGGACAAGGTACACTGCGAGAATTCGTCGTGGGGACTGCGGACCGGCCGGCGAGTTTCAAAGAATTCAAACTGATGCAAAAATTAGCAGCGGATGCGCTGCAACAGGGAGCTTTAGGCATTTCCTCCGGCTTAGAATATACACCGGGAGCCTTTGCTTCGCGCGAGGAATTGATCGCGATCTGCAAAACCATGCAGTTTGCTACCGGCATTTACGTCACCCACATCCGTGATGAAGCCGACTATGTATTACAAGCTCTTGATGAAGCCATCGAGGTTGCGAAAGGCGCCGACGTTTCGCTGCATATCTCGCATCTGAAGTGCATGGGCAGACGCAATTGGTCGAAGCTGGCCGACGTTTTTGAAAAATTTCGCCGCGCCCGGTTCAAGGGCGTATCGATTACCATGGACCGGTACCCTTATACAGCCTATAACACCAGTCTGAGCTCTTTATTTCCGGTTTGGGCACGAGAGGGCGATAGCCAGCAATTCCTGCAAAAACTGAGAAATCCGGAATTGTTGCCGAAGATAAAAGAAGCCACGCTCGAAAAAATCAAACTCATCGGTTCCTGGGATTCGGTGCTCATTTCATCTGTGGAATTAGAAAAGAATAAATATCTACTCGGCAAGAGAGTCTCAGAGGTCGTCAGCGGCAACGGAAGCGACGGCTTTGATTTCGTGCGACAATTGATCATCGAAGAAAACAACGGCGTAGACATGTGTGGTTTCGCTATGAGCGACGAAAACACGCGCAAAATCTTGTCGCATCCTTCATGTATGGTTGCCACGGACGCATCCGCGCGCGCCGATTACGGCAAGCTCAGTCACTCGAACCCGCACCCCCGAACCTATGGCACGTTTCCGAGAGTGATTGCAAAATATGTCAAGGAAGAAAAGCTCTTTTCGTTAGAGGAAGCGATTCGAAAGATGACAAATCTGCCGGCGGTCCGTTTCGGGATTAAGCGGCGTGGAAAGATACGCCCGGATTTTTTTGCAGATTTAGTGATTTTTCATTCTGCAAAAATCAAAGATCGAGCTACTTATAATCATCCGCATCGCTATCCGGCTGGAATCAAAATGGTACTTGTGAACGGCCGGGTCGTGATTGAGCAGGAGCAGCACACAGGCGCATTACCGGGGAAAATCGTCTAATTTCACTCATCCCTATTCTTAACGCAGTGATGATTCTGTTGATTTACAACTCTGTCAGGGTTAGAGTCTTACAAGAATGTCTGTATAGAGCATTTATAAAAATGTATCATCTACCACTAGTGTCCGGTTAACTTTCAAAAGTCTCGTTGTAAGTTATTGATAATAATAA
>JBHHWX010000871.1:0-1963 GCA_046756745.1 bacterium
TATTAATTCCAATACAGCCTTTTTTTTCTTGCCGGTGAGATGATTCAATTGCTCAATTATTTGTTTTGTCAATGAATCTGTCATCTATATAACTCCAGCTTAAACTTTTAGTAAGGTATGGAAAAATACAATCCGTTGCAAACAAAAAATTCAAAACTTAGCGTTTTGTTTTAATCCCATACCGCTTCATCTTCTTCCCACAGATGGCTGCGCCGAATCCCCAGGGCTTTGGTGGTTTGTTGAATTTTACCGCCGTAGGCGGCCAATGTCTTTAGAATAAACTCGCGCTCAAATTGACCGCGGGCTCAGTTAAACCTTCTCCGACATCAGCTTCGCTTGCTGAAACAGCAGCAGATAATCCCGCCCGCCGGCTTTCGAGTCGGTGCCGGACATGTTGAACCCGCCAAACGGATGGCCGCCTACTAACGCTCCCGTACACTTTCGATTGAAGTAGAGATTACCAGCATGGAAGAGCCGTTTTGCGCGTTCGATTTTTTCGCGATTCTGCGTGTAAACCGCACCGGTGAGGCCAAATTCCGTGTCGTTGGCGATGTGCAGGGCGTGGTCAAAATCACGGGCTTTGATGACTGCCAGAACCGGGGCGAAGACTTCTTCTTGCGCCAGTTGCGCCTTTGGGTCCAAGTCGGCGATGATCGTCGGTTGGACATAGTGGCCTGAATCCGGGCCGTTTTCCCCGCCCAGCACCAGCCTGCCCTCATTATTTCCGATTTCGATGTACTTCATGGTTTTGTCCAGCGCGGCTTTGTTGATAACCGAGCCCATAAAATTACCTGAATCTTCAACCGGTCCAACCGTGATTTTTTTGCTGCGCTCGATCAGCTTTTCGAGAAATTCGTCATAAATAGCGGCGTCCACGATCGCCCTGGAACAGGCAGAACATTTTTGCCCTTGAAAGCCGAAAGTCGAGGCGGCTACCCCTTCGACAGCCTCATTCATGTCTGCTTCGCTGTCGACAATGATGGCGTCTTTGCCGCCCATCTCGGCGATAACCCGCTTGATCCAAATCTGCCCTGGCTGTGATTTGGCTGCCAGCTCGTTTATCCTCAAGCCCACTTCTTTCGAGCCGGTGAAAGTGATAAACCGGATCTTCGGATGCGACACGATGTGGTCGCCAATCGCCCCGCCGCTCCCGGGAATGAAATTCAAAACGCCTGCCGGCAGCCCGGTTTCCCGCATGATTTCCACAAATTTATGTCCGATTATCGGGGAGTCGCTGGCGGGCTTGAGCAAAACACAATTACCGGTCACGATGGCTGCAGTGGTCATTCCGGCTAAAATCGCTAACGGAAAATTCCAGGGTGGAATGACTGCCCCCACCCCGAGCGGGATGTAAACTAATTCGTTTTCCTCGCCGGGAATGGGCGTAACCGGCTGCTTCTCGTTGTAACGGAGCATTTCACGAGCGTAGAACTCCAAAAAATCGATCGCCTCAGCGGTATCGGCGTCTGCTTCAACCCAGTTTTTACTCGTTTCATAGACCATCCAGGCGTTCAATTCCAATTGTCTGCGGCGCATGACCTCGGCCGCCTTAAACAAATAATTCGCCCGTTTTTTGGGATCGACAAAGCGCCAGCTTTCAAAAGCGCGCAGCCCGGATTCAAGAGCCGCATCCACTTCCCTGAAGCCGGCTTTATGGGTTGTTCCAACAACTTGTTCTTTGTTGCACGGGTTATAAGACTTCAGCAGGTCGCCGGTTTCGACGTCCTTACCATCGATGTAAAGCGGATAAACCCGGTCGAACTGCTTCTGAACGTCATGAAGCGCGGTTTGCATCTTTTCCTTATTCGCCGGATCGGAAAAATCCGTTAAGGGATGATTTCTAAACTCGGAAACCATAAATCTCCTCCTTTGCATGTCATGAAATACCATTACGGTCGATTTTCGTGAAGATAATCAAACGCATTCTTTTTTTCAATAAGATTATTGCGTACACTGCAAAAAG
>JBHHWX010000872.1:0-1961 GCA_046756745.1 bacterium
TACTCAATTTTGGTGGTATCGGCAATCTGGTCGGGAGTGAGTACAGCGTTATCCTCCTTTTTCGCGAGCTTCTCGAGCGCACGAGTACGGGGAAAGATGATTTCCATCTTCTTGTCTTTCCAAAGCTGTGGCGTCAAATTATCAATTGTGGCGTCGTTCCAAGCGATGGGGACTTTCGGCTCTTCATCACGGAGTTGTTTAATATACCAATCGGTATTCAGCAAACTGAGATTAACCACCCGGATGTCTGTTCTGATCCCGTAAACATATTGCAAAAACCAGAGAGGGAAGGTATCGTTATCGCCGTTGGTAAACAAGATAGCATTCGGCTCGCACGTTTCCAGAATGTTATAGGAATAGTCATAAGCGACATAATTGCCAGAGCGGTCGTGCTCATCGGCATTGAAGCTATACATCTTTATGGGTACCGCCACAAAAAGCAAGACGATCATGGCGCCGATTCCGATTTTTCGTAACGGACTCTTGGCACGAATAGCCCCTGCCACCATTTCTAATAATGAAGTGGCGCCAATCCCGATCCAGATGGCAAAAGCAAAAAAAGACCCCACATACGCGTAATCCCGTTCCCGTGGCTGCGGGTCTTCTTGATTCAAATACATCGTAATTGCGACCCCGGTCATGATCAAGAGCGTCAAAATTGAAAACGCCCGTTTCCAGTCCCGCTGAAAATGGTACATCATTCCGATAAGTCCTACGAGGAACGGTAACGCCATCAATCCTCGCAGTGAGAACGTATCAACGATATATCCATCCGAACCTAAAGTGGCGCCTTTCCCGATGAACTGCCAGCCAAAATACCGGATGTACATTTTTTTGATCTGATATTCCCACAGGGGCGCCCGCCGTTCCGTGATCGGGATATCTCCATACTGTTCCCGGTTCAAGTAGCTGACAAACCTCGAAGGAACATTCGGGCTGTTTTCGTTGATCGCCGGCTGTAAGTTTGAGCGGATGTAAAGAGCCGTATACGTCGAATACCCCACAGTTACCAACATGATGGCCAGCAAGACCATACTCAGCGCCCATTGCTGATTATTGATCGCGTAATAAATAAAGCCGAAAAGAGTGAGAAGAAGAGCCAACAACAGCCAAAAGGACACGTCGATGACAGACGGAATCCCCTGAATGATCCCAAAATAGATGACCAGAAATCCGGCAAGCGAGGCAGCCAAAAATTTGCTGAATGACGCCAGGTTAAACTCGAATTTCTTGAAATAAATGATGAGAAAAACGGTCGGCAAGGCCAGAATATTGAGCAGATGAATGCCGGTGGCCAAGCCGACTAAATAAGCGATGATCAACAAAATCCGGTCGCCCGCTTTGGGATCGGTTTCTGTCTTTTCAACCCACAACAAAATGAGCCAGGCCACAAACGCGGTAAAAAACATGGAAACCGCGTACACTTCCGCCTCTACGGCGTTAAACCAAAAGGAGTCGGAAAAGGCAAACGCCAAAGCGCCGATAGCGCCGCTTACGCAGGTAATCAGATGCTGTTCCCCGGTTTGCGGGATGCCGCGCCACTCCCTCAGCAAACGCACGATCACCAGATAGGTGAACATCACCGTGAAAGCGCTCACGATAACCGATATGATGTTGACGCGTAAGCCGATATCCTCGGGGAAAGGCAGCATCGTGAACAACCTGCCGACCAACACATACAGCGGCGATCCCGGAGGATGAGGCACCCCGAGAATATACGCGCTCGAGATAAACTCGCCGCAATCCCAGTAAGAAGTGGTCGGCGCGACGGTCATTCCGTAAACGACCGCTGAAATCAAGAACATGGCCGCCGCCATGATTCGGTTGAGTTTTTTATAGTCCATAAACTTAAGAGTCCTCCTAATCAATAAGGATTAACAAGTAACTATTCAGGCGTGAGAAGTTTCGGAGTGCAAAACTTTAGTTTTTCACTGTTTCGATGAAAACTGCAACGCTAAAGC
>JBHHWX010000873.1:0-1959 GCA_046756745.1 bacterium
TGAACACCCAACGAATGTCCCGCTCCTGAATGACACCCGCACCACTCGTGACTGACCGATTACCGCATCACACCAACGAACGTTCGGGACAAGTTTTTAACATCTGATAGCCTACGAGCAGAAAACGAGGGACTTTCACTCCTTGCATTAATCTCTTGACAAAGTGTGAATTTCTCGTTTTATTTATGGTATTCCTACAATGTTGCAAACGTGCAAAAAAATCCATTGCTCCAACAATCCAATACTCCGTTTGATTCATTATTAAGAACTTAACATATATAATTCTTTTGCATAAAAACAAAGTTTTTCGGGATAATAAAGGAAAAAAGGAGGAGGACGCATGCTCACCATAGCGACGCTCTTAGAACAAAACGCTCGCACCAATCCGAATAAAACAGCCGTCATTTTTGCTGACAAGCAGTTCACCTATGCGCAGATAAACGGAGCCGCCAATCAAATCGCCAATGGCCTAAACAAGAGCGGCATCAATAAGGGAGATAAAGTCGCCTTAAGCTGTCCGAATTTACCGTACTTTCCGATGATATATTACGGAATCATCAAAGCCGGCGCGACGGTTGTTCCGCTGAATGTGCTTTTAAAGCGCCGGGAGATCGCGTATCATCTGGAAGATTCGGACGCCAAAGCTTTCTTTTGTTTCCAAGGAACGGCAGAGCTGCCCATGGGCGAAGAGGGATGGGAAGCCTTCAAAACAGTGGACGCCTGCGACAACTTTTGGATGATAACCCCGGATCCGGCGTCGCCGTCTCCCGTCGAGGGCGCTTCGACGTTAGGCCAAATGATGGCAAACCAGGCGCCGGAGTTTGACACTGCACAAACCGGCGCCGAGGATACCTGCGTGATTTTGTATACGTCCGGAACCACCGGACATCCCAAAGGGGCGGAGCTGACCCACTCGAATATTTTTATGAACTGTCTGGTGGTGCGCGATCTGTTTCAATTGAGCCCGGATGATATCCATCTCGTGACCCTGCCGTTGTTTCACTCATTTGGCCAAACCGTACAAATGAATACCGGATTTTTAGGCGGCAATACTCTCGTTCTCATTCCCCGTTTTGATCCGGATGCTGTTTTCTCGAGCTTGGAAAAAGAAAATGTGACTCTATTTTGCGGCGTGCCCACGATGTATTGGGCGCTATTGAACCATCCTGATGCGCACAAATACGATTTGGATAAAATTGCCAAAACGCTCCGTCTCGGCGTGTCCGGCGGGGCCTCTTTGCCTTTGGAAGTGATGCGGCAATTTGAAGACAAGTTTAATATTCCAATTTTGGAAGGCTACGGGCTTTCCGAAACCTCCCCGGTCGCTTCGTTTAACCATTTGGATAGGGAGCGCAAACCCGGCTCCATCGGCCAAGCGATTTGGGGCGTTCAAATGAAAATTGTCGACGAAACCGGCCGGGAGCTGCCGCCTGGAGATACCGGTGAAATCGTCATACGCGGCCATAATGTCATGAAAGGGTATTACAACAAAGCCAACGAGACCGAGAAAGCGGTTCGAGACGATTGGTTTTACTCCGGCGACGCCGCCAAAATGGATGAAGATGGCTATTTTTATATCGTGGATCGGATTAAAGATATGATTTTGCGGGGCGGATTTAATGTCTATCCGCGAGAAATCGAAGAGGTTTTGATGACCCACCCGGATATCTCATTGGCTGCCGTCCTCGGGGTGCCACACGATAAATTGGGCGAGGAAGTGAAAGCTTTTTTGGTTTTGAAAGAGGGAGCAGCCGTCAGTGCAGATGAAATTATCGCTTGGTCGAAAAATGAGATGGCGGATTATAAGTATCCTCGTTTCGTCGAAATTCGGGATTCCTTACCCATGACGGCGACGGGCAAAATCTTGAAGAAAGAGCTCAGGGATCGATAGTCAGGGAAAAAACGTCGCGGGGACGGGACTTAGAGCAGAAGGAATAAACCACCGCATAAAAGATTCCT
>JBHHWX010000874.1:0-1958 GCA_046756745.1 bacterium
CTTTTTATTCGTCAAAATTTGATTAATAAAAATCTCCGGTAGTTTTATCATTTGTTTAACATTTCTTTACTTTTCCTCTTCCTCTTGTTCCCAAGTCAAACTTGGGAACAAGTTATACAAATTCTCAGCAAGACTTTTTTAAAAAATCAAATGATAGCGATCAATCCTGGCACTGTCCTCGTCGGATAGTGACGGATTTTTCCCACATGAAAGCAGCACCATAGACACCGCAAAGAGTGTTTTTTTCCATCTTAGCTTGTGGGTTCAACGTTTGATATTTGCAGGTAAAATATAGGGGTAGTCCTTTCCAATTAGTCTATGTAAAAATCGATCAATTTTTCTGAAAGTCAAGTAAATTCTCCAAATCCAGGCATCCTCCCGGTAATAGGATTTCACTTCTGTAACTGAAATTGGTTTAAAGTCACCCTTTTCTATTTCATCGCGGAAGAAATCATTAACGGTATTCACAAGGTCAGGGATCAATTCGTGCCGCTGCTCTTTGTAAAAATTGGCCACCAGGTCGATGACTACTTTGCGAAAATCATAGTATCGATTCAAAATGTCTTTTACGAAAAGCAATCGAATGATCCAGACCAGAAAGGAAGGGGCGGCGCGCAAATACCATTCGCTATCTAACTGTTCCACACCGTCCTTTCGCATTAACGGTGAGCTGGTATCCAGAAAAACCAGTTCGACATCTTTATGTAATCTCGGCCTCTTCGCATCAAAGCCAACGACACCCCAGTTCGAAATCTGTCCGTCCAGAGCGACTTCTAACTCGTTTTCATGTTCCCGGTTGAAATCAAAAACCTTTTTCATATTTTTCAGCACCGCCCGGATGAGACGCTCGGTTTCCTCAGGAGTAATATGATGAATCACTCGATGACCAATGCAATCCGGGGGCAGCTTTTCCTGAATGATGTAAACGGTGACATAATCTTTTGCCTTATTTTTTAGACGGACCGTGGCGCTCGGAACCATATCTAAACCGATGCGCTCTTTCAGCACGCGATTATATTCTCGAAAAAGCGCTTCGTAAGTTACGGCCTCCTCTTCGGCCTTGAACATAGGAAGCCTTTTATAAGCAAACTCTTTCTTTGTCTCTGTCTCGATTGCCAGAACCGTACTGATTTCTCCATAGCCCAAGACCTTTGTCGGGATTCCGTTTCTCTCGGGGAAGCGGGGATCTAAATTTTTTTCAAACTGTTTTAGTCGTTCTATGATATGACTGCTGATCTTTTGCATTTTTGTGCCAAAAAATTTCACGCAAAGACCCAAAAGCGCAAAGATTACGCAAAGAAAAACAAAAAAAGGAGAATGTCAGTCTTCCAAACCAAAAACAATTTAACATCGATGATCACATTCATTTCGACAAAAAGTTCTAGACGAAAATAAATAGCAAAAAAAACTTTGCGGAGTCTTTGCGTCTCTGCGTCTTTGCGTGCGCTTTTGTCTTTTTGGGGTTGCGGCTTCGCCACGCTGGGTTTATTCCCAAATCCGCCATGGGCTTTGTCTCAGTGTTCAATCATCTTTTTCATGGCGTTGAAAGCCTTATCCACGCGCTCCAAAATTTCATGCGCCAGGCTGTCATCAATGATCAACGGAGGAAGAAACTGGACAACACCGGGATTATTCCCGGCATACACTGCAAAGATACCATGGTCATAGGCCGCTTTGGTAAATAAAGGGCCAAAGCGCTCGCTCCTCATTTCGATCCCCATCATCAACCCCAACTGTCTCAGCCCGACAAAAAGTTCAGGATACTTGTCTTGCAAGGTGTCAAAGCCTTTTCTAAAGATGTTTGTCAGTTCCTGGACGTGGGCTAAAAAGGCTGGCTCAGAAGACATTTCAAGGACTTTCAAAGCCACCGGACATCCGACCTCAGCACCTCCAAAAGTGGAGATATGAATAAATGGGTCTTCTTGGAAAACCACTTCGTACGGCTCTTTGAAACAAGT
>JBHHWX010000875.1:0-1958 GCA_046756745.1 bacterium
GTTCAAAGATAATTCTATAAAAGAAGCAAGTTCTAAAACAACAAAGTCAACTCATAGAAAATCAAAATCATATATATGACGAGGGCCGAAAGCATCAAGCGCTTGACACTGATTCGCGCCCAAAATACTTTTCTATTCTTATGAACTAAGAATAGAACCAGGCAGGACACGGTTAATAAATATTTCACCAATAAAAACGGAAAGGGGCCAAACTGCAAGAAGAAATCCATTACAGGATTCAGCTCCTTCCCTCCCATATTCACGAGCCTTAGTGTAAAAAAGGCGTCCATCATGGACAAAACGAGAGTTGTAACTACTGTTGCCACAGACTTAAGGCTATAAAGATCGACATACGGTTGATGAAGAAAATCTTCCTCTCGCCGGATGTGTTTTCTTCTTCCAAATAGACTTGCGGTTGATAAAGGATTGGTGGGTCTGGTTCTACGGTCTGTGCTGCGACGGTCAGGATAAGGTGGATTCTGCATAAAATGAGTTACGTTTTTACGCCAATGATCTCGTAGATCTCCTTGTCAGTAAGCAAGCGATTCGACGACTTTGCTTTTTTAAAAATAGCGTCTATCCATTCTCTTTTCGGCTCTAAATCTCTTTTCTTTAACCAGTAAATGACATTCGACTCCCCACTCATCGGACCGACCTCAATAACCTGCCGGCTTCCAAACCATTCAGCCGGCACTCCGGAATAAACACGGTCAGCCAGCCAGGCTTCGCCTTTCTTTTCGGCTTTAATGACGGCTGCAGCATGCACACCCGTTCCGGTTCGGAAAGCATCTTCTCCGATAACCGGGTAGTTTTTAGGAATCGGCACTCCCAATGCTTCCGAAACTTTTTGACAGTAACTCTTTAATGCAAACAAATCATTATCAATCCAGCCGTGTAATTTACAGTTGACAAGAATCAGATCTAAGGGCGTATTGCCGACCCTCTCCCCCACTCCAAGCGCGCAGCCATGGACTCTATTTGCACCTGCTTCAATTGCCGCAAAAGTGTTTGAAACGGCAAATCCGCGATCCCTGTGTCCATGCCAATCAATTCTGACAGTCTCGCCGGTGGCCTCTACAACCTCACGAACAAAAGAAACGAGATTCTTTACGCCAGTCGGTGTAATATGACCTACAGTATCACAGACACAAATCCTCTTAGCGCCTGCGTTGATAGCGGTTGTATAGAGTTTTCGAATATCCTCCGGATTGGCACGTACGGTATCTTCCGTAACATACATTACTGACATGCCTTGATTCACGGCAAACTTGACCGCTGTTTCCGTCTGGCGTAATAAAAAATCAATGTCCCAGCCCTCCGCGTATTGTCGAATCGGACTGGAGCCAATAAAAGTGCAAGCCTCAATCGGCAAACCAACTTTCTGCGATATTTCAACGATAGGGATGATATCCGCCTCAACTGTCCTTGAGGCACAATTCGCCGCAATTTTGAGCTTGTTGTCCACGATCTCTCTTGCCAGCAAGGTTACATCTTCAACGGCACGAGAGCCGGCACCCGGTAACCCTAGCGCAGCGGTATGAATACCCAGATTGTCCATTAAGTGCAAAATCTCTATTTTGTCCTTAATCGGTGGGTCCGTTACGGAGGGACATTGAAGCCCATCCCGCAATGTTTCGTCGTCAAATTCAACAGGCGTGCCGGGTTTGAACCCGCTGCTTTTGTGGAGGTTCCAATCGTAAATTAAATCGCTTTCGTTCATCTCTGCCATAGATGCACTCCTCGAAGTTACTAAGCCTTTTCGCAGACGATGCTGCGAAAAGATGGCTGACGCAGTATTATTAGCGAAAAGGAAATCCGAAATACGAAACAAATCCAAAAAACCAAAAGCACAAATAACCTAAACATTAAGACCCGCGGTCGTTTGGAACATTTGAATTTCGAGTTTTGAAATTGTTTCGGATTTCGATATTCGATTTTAGAATTTAGGCGCTTCAACA
>JBHHWX010000876.1:0-1956 GCA_046756745.1 bacterium
TTCACAGGTCCAAAACAATGCTGCCGATGGGTAGGGTGGTGTCCAAAAATGATGTTCACCTGTTCGAGTTAAATAAATCGTCATATGCCCAGCAACCGTCAGTTTTAAAAACATTAACGTTTGAATCGTCGCCCGATCCAATTGAAGCACCTCCTCCCCAATCCAAAACAACGCAAAGGATGAGAACACTCCCAGAAGACCGAGTGTAATGGAAATCGTGAGGACCTTGTGCATATTCCACACAACTGGCCGATCAATGAGCTTAGCATTGTCATAAGCGATCATCATGATGGGGCCATCATTGAGCAGTGCAAGAAGAATAATCATGATGGCCGTGACGGGATAGAAATTAAACACCATGATGGCCAAGGTCATAAACAACAACACGCGAACCGTTTCGGCAATGCGATAGATGGCATAGCTGTTCATCCGTTCAAAAATCATTCGGCTCTCTTTGATGGCCTCAATAATGACGGAGAGGCCGGGTGCGGTCAGCACCAAGTCCGCCGCACTGCGGGCCGCGTCCGTGGCGCCGGATACGGCGATACCCATATCGGCTTTTTTCAAGGCTGGCGCATCGTTGACCCCATCGCCGGTCATACCCACGAAATGTCCGAGTTTCTGAAGAGACTCGACAATATGATACTTGTGCTCGGGAAAAACCTGCGCGAACCCATCCGTCGCCTCGATCTCTTTTCCATCCATCAGTTGTTCTTGTTCAAACAGCCCTTCAGCCGTGCGGATGTTTTGTCCAAGATGAAGCCGTTTGGAAATTTCTTTGGCGATCGCGACGTTGTCCCCCGTGACCTTGGATACCGGCTTTACTCCAGTTACCGCTAGATCTTGTGGGTAGTCTGAATTTTTTGGAGTGGAGCAGGTTCGACCGCGATGGAATTTTCCAGGAGTCGATGAAACAAAAGGCCCCTAGAGCGCGAGGTCCGACGATTGAATCGAAAGGTAAATTCATTCAGGTAGGCGTCGAGGTACTTATTGTCGAGGCGCCCCTGGTATGTGCCCAGTATCCAACGTTTCACCAGTGAAATGGCACGGTGGACTCTTGGCAACAGTTCGTCCGCGTCTGGGTCATGATCTTCCCAAAAATATGGCTGTCGCATGGGTTTGTGCTCATACCCTTCGTCTGCAAGGCAGCAATAACTTTTGAGTCCGTCGGTCATAATCGTACTGCCGGGCTCAACATGCTGCTGGACGAAATTCTTTACATCCGCGCTCGTCCGGCCCTTGAGCGTTTGCATTCGAATTCGCCCACTCCCTGTTCCTTTGATTTCCACGGCAACGCCAACCAGTTGCTTATTTCCGTTTCCACCCAAATAGGCTTCATCAACTTCCACGCGCCCCAAAAGACGGTTGCGGTAGGGGCGCACCATCGCCACCCGCAATTTATGAAGCATGAGCCACGCGGGCTCGTGCCCGCTCATCCCCAACACTCTTTGCAAATTTTGAGCACTCGCTCCATTTTTCTGGCTCGTAAACCACCAGATCGCCTGAAACCAAATTCGCAACGGGATGCGAGAATCTTGAAAAATCGTGCCGGCCAAGGGTGACTGCTGATATTGACAGGTGGAGCAAACCGATAACCCTCGCTTGGTTTTCCAGCTCTTGTGATTCCCACATTTCGCACACATATACCCGTCGGGCCATCGAAGCGCCTCAATATGGGTGCGACAGGCCTCCTCCGTAAAAAACCGGGTCATCAGATCGGACATGTCCTTGGGATACCTCAGCATGTCGCAAAACACTACATAGGCAGACCACTGGAGTCAAGCCGGTATCCAGGTGGTTTTAGCGTAAAGGATTAGGTGTAGAAACGAAATTTCAGAAGGAATGCCGCTGAAAAATGGAAAATAACGAACCGCTGAAACCTTTTGCTCAGTCTGGGTTTTAGAGGTTTCCCTCTAATGTCACTACAATTTGGCGCGCCCGACAGGAAAAAGTTCG
>JBHHWX010000877.1:0-1955 GCA_046756745.1 bacterium
AGTGTATTTTTCGTACTTCCTCTCGATAGCTTTCAAATGTTTCGTTTACTATTTGAAGCAATGTGGCGTACTTTGGCTTAAACACAGACTGAATTAGTTTTCCCAGCACCATTTGTTTTTCGAGGTTCAAAATATTACAGGCAATCGCATTGATACTTGAGATCACAATCGGTCTTGTACCGCTGATGGTAATGATACCATCGGGTAAATGGTCGAATACGGCTTCCAATTGTTTTAGGTATTTTGTTGACTCGTTTCGCATGTTTAAATTCGCTGTGTCTATGGCAAGACTGAACATATAACCTGTTTTAAACAAAATATTACAAAATATAATTAATGAACCACAAAGGTCAAGGTTTTTTTAATGAAGTCGGTGGAGACTTATTTGTTTAACGAAGTATTCCCCCCGCTTTTTTGACTAGGAATCCATGCTGACGCAACCGGATTCCTGCTTAAGCTTGTGGCTGCAATCTTTTCTCGTAGTCTCGCGCAAAAACCATACGGAGGACTTGGCTCCAGCGGGGGGAGATTCCGGTATTAAAAATAAATCGTTTACTTTCGGTGAATTTATTGCTATCATTGAGCAATTTTCACTTAGCAAGGGAGGTTGATGATGAAGGCAATCAAAAGCTTGTCCGGTTTGATGCTGCTTCTTTGGGGAGCGCTCTGCTTTGCTTTCCAACAAGGGCACACCGATAGTAATATTCCGCATCCTATTGCGGATATCGAACAAAAGCTCCAGTTTGAAATGTTTGAGTTGAAAGAGGTTGCGGAGTTTAAGTATCTGCAATTGCAGGCGAAGGTCGCTCATGTCAAGCTGCCCAAAAGAGTGACGTTACGTTTTCATGACGAAACCGAGATACAGGCTAAGTGGAAGACTTCTGAAAAAGGCGGAAAAGCTTTTAATAATCAGCCGCGTTATGAAGTCGCCTCGTATGCGTTTCAAAAACTGTTTTTAGATCCGGAAAATTTCGTCGTCCCTCCAACCGTGGTCAGATGTCTGCATGTCCGGCAGTGCCGCGGCGTCGATAGCGATGCCAAACCGACTTTCAAACAGAGCGACGACGTTTTTTTTGTACTGCAATACTGGCTTTCTAACGTGTCCCAAGACAGCGTGTTTGACGAAACGCGATTTGAATCCGATGTGGACTATGCGAAGCATTTGGGTAATATGAATGTATTTTCCTTTTTAGTGCGGCACAGCGATTCTAATGCCGGCAATATGTTGGTTTCCA
Source organism: bacterium (assembly GCA_046756745.1). GTDB lineage: Bacteria > Zhuqueibacterota > Zhuqueibacteria > Oceanimicrobiales > Oceanimicrobiaceae > JBHHWX01. The sequence continues at coordinate 1,236 of JBHHWX010000877.1, forward strand.
CAGATCCCGAAAATCCGAGGGTGTTTGCCGTCGACAACGGCATTGCATTTGGAAAAGCCGAAAGCGAGAGAGGGACCGAATGGCGGGACCTCCGGGTATCACGTGTGCCTCGAAATACGATTGAGCGTCTTCGTTCGTTACAGAAGAAAGAGCTGGAACGCGACTTGGGTGTGGTTGCTCAATTTGAAGTCCAAGGGGGGCGATTCGTGCCGGCGCCGCCAACAGCAAACCTGAATCCGAAAAAGGGCGTCCGCCAAAAAGGCGATGTGGTTCAGTTCGGATTAACACAAAAGGAAATTGATGGCATCGCATCGCGATTGAAGAAGCTTTTGCAGCGGATTGATTCGGGTAGGATAACAACTTTTTAGTTTGAATCGCCCAGCGCGGCCTGCCTGTGCCTATCTGCATGCGCACACGCATAGGTGGACGGGCATGCAGACAGGCGAACCAGCAGCCATAGATATGAGACGGGATAAATAGGATTGACGAGATAAAATAGGTTCATCCGATGAGTTGGAACGCTAACTTACGAAACGTGGGAAGGTCGCTGTTTAAAACCGCGCCTGCCTTGCGACAATGGTTCTTGACCCATATCGATCGCTGGGCTCTCACCTTTCTTATCGCATTGAGCGTTTTTTTACATTTCTGGCGCTTGACCTCGCCAGACGAATTCGTTTTCGACGAAGTCTATTTTCCGGTCTATGCGCAAAATTACCTTGA
>JBHHWX010000878.1:0-1952 GCA_046756745.1 bacterium
ATATTATCGCCGTGGCGGGCGTCGAAAATGTCACCATCGGCGACACGATATCTTCGAATGAAAACCCACAGCCTTTGCCGCGTATCAAAGTCGATGCGCCGACGGTATCGATGATTTTTTATGTGAACAACAGCCCGTTTGCCGGCAAGGAGGGAAAGTATCTGACCTCGCGGCATTTAAACGAAAGATTGCAAAAAGAAGTTCTCGGCAACGTCTCCCTGCAGGTCAAGCCGACCGAACGCACCGACGCCTTCGAAGTATGCGGGCGCGGGGAATTGCAAATGGCGGTGCTTATAGAAACCATGCGGCGCGAGGGCTATGAATTTATGGTTTCGAAGCCGCGCGTCATCACAAGGGAAGAAAACGGCAAAGTTCTGGAGCCGATGGAGCGCGTCTTTATCGACGTTCCCGAAGACAAAGTGGGCATCGTCACCGAAAAGCTTTCGACGCGCAAGGGCAGGATGGCCACGATGCAGAACCACGGCCACGGCCGGGCCACGATGGAGTTCATTATTCCATCCAGGGGACTGATCGGTTTTCGCAGCCATTTTCTGACAGACACAAAAGGCGCCGGCGTCATGAACACGCTTTTCGAAGGCTATGCGGAATGGTTTGGCCCGATCCCGCAGCGCGCCAGTGGGGCGCTCGTGGCCGACCGGCCGGGGAGAGTCACAACATACGCTTGTTTCGCCATGGTCGATCGCGGCGAGCTTTTCCTGAATGTTGGCACTGAGGTCTATGCCGGCATGGTGATTGGCGAGCGCAACCGCGGCGACGATCTGGTGGTGAACATCACGCGCGAGAAAAAGCTCACCAACATGCGCAGCTCGACGTCAGATATCACGGTTACTTTGCGTCCACCGCGCACCCTGTCGCTCGACCAGTCGATAGAATTCATCGCAGAAGACGAGCTGATCGAGGTAACGCCTGAAAATATACGCTTACGCAAGATGGAACTGGATGCGAACAAACGGGGTGCGGCGAGAAAGCGGGAGAAGAAAGAGTAGGAGGTTATAATGCCAACAATTTCAATGTTCTACGGCATCCTTATTTTGATGTATTTCTACGATGACAAGAAACACAGTCGCCCTCATATCCACGCTGAATATGGAGAACATGAAGCTTCAATTGCTATCGACGATGGCTCCGTTTTGGCAGGAAGTCTGCCGCGATCCAAAATGAAGTTGGTACAAGCCTGGATAGAAATACATAGGGAAGACTTGTTAGCTGACTGGAAATTAGCAGTTGCTGGCGAACCTGTTTTTAAAATCGATCCACTGAAATAAAAGGAGAGTCTCCTATGGATACTATTGTAAAAGCAACTCCGCTTGAAGACTTTAAAATTGATGTGCTGACAAGCAGTGGTATTTCAGGTGTATTTGATGTAAAACCATATTTAGGTGGCAGCGCCTTTAAAGAGCTTGCTGATGAATCGTATTTTCGTCTCGTTCGCCCTGCTCATCACGGAATCATGTGGCCAAATGAACAAGATTTTAGCTCCGATACCATTATATGGGATATACAAAAGGCCCAATCCGGAAAGCCAAAACGGCCTGTATGACTTTCGGTTGCGACGAATCGGATCATTTTAAGGAGAAAAAAGAAATTATCGGAGGCTACGTTAATGCAAGAAATAAAAGTACCGGAGTTTAAAGCTTATGAAGAAGAGGCTGCATTCTGGGATAATCTTGATACGGCTGATTACATGGAAGATGATGACAAATGGTTTCGCTTTGAAACATCGATGAAACGTGCTATTCGAATTGCTATATTACCGGAATTAGCCGGCGAGCTCTCTCAACGTGCACGCGCACAAGGGGTTTCGGTTGAAACGCTTGTCAATGTTCTTCTGGTAGAACGACTGCATGATTCGACTGTGACAAATTGAGAAATAAATATGAAAAAACCAGTTATCATACTCGGCGCTGGCGCAACCAAAGCGTGCGGCGGTC
>JBHHWX010000879.1:0-1940 GCA_046756745.1 bacterium
TATCTTTAGAAAACTCAAGCAGATTTGCGATGAAAATAGCGCCGAACTCTTAATTGTTATGGATGGCGATAGAAACAGCATTTACCAAAAACTTGACAGTAGTCAGTTGTCTAAAACAGGCGCTTTGCGATTGAATCAGATTGCGAATTCTATGGCCGAAAAGTATCAAATTGCCTTTTTGGATTTACATCAGATTTTCGAAAAGGACTATTCCATCAACAAAAAGAAATTTAACTTTAAGAATGATGGTCATTGGAATGCTTATGCTCACAAATTGGTAGCTGAGGCTATTAGAACGTACATGTGGAACGACATAAAAAAATCCCAACATGAATCAAATTGAGCAATCTACCCGCCCTAAAGCCAGGGTACTGCATGTCATTACCCGCTTTGTTAAAGGCGGGGCAGACGAGAACACCTTTCACACCATCAAAGGGTTGGAAGCCGGGAACTTCGCAGTCGATCTCGCCACCGGCGAGGAATCGGACTTTTCTTTGCTCGAAGAGCTAAACCTGGATTACGTGGTTGTCAAAGGCCTGAAAAGAAACATCTCTCCTCTTAATGATATAAAGGCGTTTTGGCGTCTTTATAAAATGATGCGGATCAGAGAATACCAGATCGTTCATACACATACAGCCAAAGCCGGGTTTCTGGGTCGAACGGCAGCGAAACTGGCAAAAACACCAGTCATCATTCATACGCTTCACGGCATCACATTCCATGATTTTCTAAATCCGCTGCTCAAACAATTTTATCTTTGGGTGGAGAAAGTAGCCGGTCTGTTTACAGACCGGTTTGTAACAGTCGGCGATGACATTAAGGAAACTTACATTGAGAAAAGGATTAGCAAACCCGAAAACTACGTAACCATCAGAAGTGGCATGTCATTGCACCGGTTTATCGAAGCAGGGCATTATTCAGCACCGACCAAACAGAACGTCAAAGCCGACTTCGGAATCACAAATGGCGAGATCTTAATTGGCACGGCCTGCCGGTTAGAGCCGCGAAAAGGACTTGACTACTTATTGCGCGCAGCCAAAGAACTTACCAGAAAATACTCGAATATTCGATTCTTGATTGCCGGCGATGGATTTAAAAAAGATGAGTTGCTGCTCGAAGTGGAGAAGCTGAATCTCGCTGACAGCGTTCGTTTTTTAGGCTTTCGGGATGACATCCATAACTTTCTGTCCGTACTCGATATATTCACATTGACATCACTTTGGGAAGGACTGCCCAGGGTTCTGGTGCAAGCGGCTGCTGTTGGCAAACCCATTGTAACTTTTGATATCGAAGGCGCCACTGAGATCGTGAAAAACGGAGTTAACGGTTTTGTCGTCCCGGTAAAAAATGTATCTGAACTTGTTGACAAAATAAGCTACTTGATTGAAAATCCCGAGCAGGCAAATTATATGGGTGAATCCGGGAAAGATATCGTGGGAGATGCTTGGGACGCAGAAATAATGAAGGCGAAAATTTCTAAATTATATGATGAAATCACTTATTCACAATAAAAGAGCTTAGTAGTGAAAGAGAGTTTGAAAACGAGCCTCATTCTAACGGTATTCAACGAAGGTGATACCATTCGCACCTTGCTCGATTCAATAAGAAATCAAAAGATCGCTCCCGATGAAGTGATCATCGTCGATGGCGGCTCGAAAGATGAGACCGTAATTGAAATTAAACGATTCGCCAATCGCAATTCAGAACTGAATATCAAGTTGTTTGTTAAACCGGGATTTAATATCTCCAAAGGGCGGAATTTTGCAATTGACAAGGCGTCGGGCGAAATCATTTTTGTGACCGATGGCGGTTGCGTTTTGGACAAAGATTGGGCAGCAAATCTCTGCGAATCATTTGGAGAAGAACACACAGAAATTGTGGGCGGCATGTATGAAGGGGTTGCCTCAGGATATTTTCAGCGCTGCATGAATAAACTCACA
>JBHHWX010000880.1:0-1938 GCA_046756745.1 bacterium
TTTGAGCTTTCAACTGGCGACGCAGAAACTTTAGCCGCACCTCAGGAACGTATTTTGCGGTCTCCTCGCTCATCTTGTACAGAAGCCACGACAACCGCCGGTTGCCGATGTGGCTAATGTGTCTGAGCAGATAGCGGGCGCTTTTGGTTTTCAGTGGTACAATGAGTGGAAATTCCGGAAAAACCCGGTCCAGAAAAGCCCTGAGACGATTACGCTGGCGCACATAGTCTTTGCGAAGTTTGTCGTAGCTCAGACTGAGGTGATGCATGGCTTTGACCTCTTCAGAATAGAGTCGGTAAATGTCAAAGAATCCGTCCTGGGCGATACTGGCAACCAGAAAAGCGTCTTTCGGGTCAGTTTTGGAAAAATCGTGGTTGATGAGCGGTCTTGAGCGATGCGTGCTCAGAGGACTGACCAGCACAACCGTATAGCCGCTCGAACAAAGATAATGCGCCAGATTGACCCACAGGTTGCAGGCGGTCTCAATGGCAAAGACCACGGTCTCAGGGTTGATTTCTTCAACTCTTTGTGCTAATTTCTTCCAGAGGAAGTGATGAAAGCCTTCGTGAGTATTGGAAATCGAAAAGCCTTTGCCAACGGGCTGCCCATCGGAAGCCACCATACAGCAATAATGACTTCGCTTGGCTGGGTCAATACCAACGATGGTTTTACCACTTACGAATTGCCTTTTCATCTGCAATGTTTTAAATTTCATGAGAATCCTCCTTCTGGGTTTGGTTTAAGGGTTCTTTGTGAATTTGCTTTCATTATTGTGGATGAAAAGGCTTTGAATATTAAGTTTCAAGTCTTTTTTATACATATCGTAATATAGAAATCGTTATGCCGATAGTCATATCATGACAAAAACAATCAGTAAGAACAGAAAGTAGAAAACATGCATAGCGCTGTGGAGCAGCGTATTTACGAAGAAGGAGTTCGGAAATAGTCCCACTGCTGGAAGGATATCGGCATGAGATGGATTGTGGAAATTTAGAGCGAGGTTATCATCTATTTTTAATAGATAAAATCTAAATTTTTTGCTATATTCAGTGCGTAAAATAGTTGTCTCATCAACTACGATAGACTAATATACTTTGAAAGGAAATTTAAGATGAACCGGAAGCTACTTGGACGTTACATCGTTGTTGACCCTGAAATTTGTCATGGTAAACCTACTTTTATCGGCACGAGAATTATGGTATCGCAAGTTTTGAAACAGGTCGAAAGCGGTATGGCATGGGAGGCAATCGTTGATGAGTGGCAGGGAAGCATCGAGAAAGAAGCAATAGCTGAAGCTGTTCGGCTGGCAAGTCAAGCATTTTCTGAACACGCGAATGATTTTGCGCTGGAATTGACACCTGTATGATAGTGATCGATGAGCATTTTCCAGAAAGTCAACGCCAACTACTCAAAGGTTGGCGTGTTCGCTTCCGCCAAATCGGTTATGAAATCGGGCGTAGAGGATTGAAAGACCCGGAAATTATTCCATTACTCCTTCAGCAACGCCGCTTAACCTTCTTTACGCTCGATTCTGATTTTGATAAGTTGAAATATTGCCATTCACATTATGGCTTGGTTTTTCTCAATGTCGATGAGTACGAAGCTGCTACCTTTATTCGCCGATTTCTGAAACAAAAAGAATTCAATACACTAGCAAAACGTCTTGGAAAAGTGATTCGAGTAACACGGCCATACATTTCGGTACGAGAGCGTCACTTTGAACATGGAGTTCGCTTCGAATGGACGGATTAAGATAAACAAACCCTTAAGATCAGTCCTTGCAATTAGAGTACGTTGGCATAACAAACGGCTGCACTGGACAGCAGGGCGCCGGTTCTTTGGGTTGGCTTTGAGCTTTCTCGCAACTTCTTTCTGTCTATCAGGTTAGGTGCTCTGTCACCCTGCTGCCAGTGAGCCGTGCCGTTGCTGGCGGCTGCG
>JBHHWX010000881.1:0-1937 GCA_046756745.1 bacterium
GTGCGGATTCCACGCTCACTTCTTTTACCGGGAAGGATTCTTCGATGAAGCGTTTATCGTTATTCATTATATTAATTCTGATTACTGCAGTAATTTAGTACTTTTTGTCATTTGACCCCTATATGACCCGTTTACGACCCCTTTGTGGTTCCCATTTTCATTTTTTGGCGTCTTTATGGCGTCTTTGTGGCGTCTTTGGCGTCTTTATGGCGTCTTAAAACATACTTAGTTCCTTTTCCTGTAGCTCCTATCTGTTGGAAAATACTCAAAGAGACCAATTCTGTTAAATCGCGAGTTGCTGTTCGATTAGAAGTTTCGCAAATTACTTGATATTCCTGATTTGTAATTTTAGCATATTCCTTAACATACAGCACAGCCTTAACTTGTCTTTCATTCAAGCCCAATTTATTTAAAAATGATTCAGTAAAGATGTTCTTAGAAAAAGTAATCGAGAACCCGCCAAACTTTTCTTCAAAAACCGGCTCCGGCAAACCGGCTTTAACACAATCCGCAATCATTCGCTGAATACCGCTGCCGTAGCGTTCTATTAAAGCCATATCATAAAAGACCCGGGCGATCAATTTATTTCTCGGTTTTGATGAATGCGCCGGATCTAGCAAATCGTCAATAGTCATATCAAATGGTAATCCGCCCGGATTCCAAATATGAATAGAATCATCATAAATTCTGATCTGAATATCGGACGGGGCACTATAATCACGGTGGCATATTGCATTGATAACAGCCTCGCGCAAGGCTTCCAATGGATAATCCCAAATTTCGTCCCGCTGAGGTTTGCCGGTAATTACAAATTCAACACTAATATTTTTTCGAATAAACTTCATCACTTCCTCAACCTGATCGATTATAGTCCCGGATATCAGGCGATCATCGATGATTTTAGTTTCACCCTTGAACCTGCCACAGTGAACCGTTGCTTGGGTTAGTGGTGATTGTGGATTTTTAGAAAAGAGAAGAAGCGCTGCCCAGGTGGGTTTGTTATCTTTAATCAGCTCGAGTTTACCAAGGATTTCTGAAGGCTTGTCTGATTTTGGAAAAGTCCTCCTGCCGGAAGATGTGGAAGACAGGATATAGTTTTTTAGTTTATTCGAATCAAAAATATCTGAACCGGAAACAGCGGCAGGTAAAGCGTCCCAACTATTGCCGGTCGATTGCAGATGCATTTGTGCAATTTCCTGCGGCGACATTTGCCGGTTACTACTGGAAACTCTTTTGAAACATCGTCCCCTGAACGAAACCGGTTTAAGCGGATATTCTTTAATCGTGATGATGACAACAAGTTTCCCGTTCATTTCACCAGATTCCAACTCCGGGATTACAGTCGGTTCCGTTACTTGGGATATCTGATTACTCCAATCTGCCATTGTATTTGTGCCAACAGTAATTCCTTTCACCATTCCATTGTTGTCCACACCGATAAGGATGGTACCTCCTCTTGTATTTGCGAAAGCGACAACCGTTTCCAGAGATTCACGATCAAATGACTCTTTAAACTCAACGGTCTGTGATTCACCTGAACTCAAAATTTTATCAAGATTCATGTAACATTGCCACTTTTGTTCATAATCTCATTGGCAGAAATGAGAAAACGCACAACTTCGATCTTTTCTTCAGCCTTTACATTCTCTGCCGGATTCTGAATGATGTAGAGTTGCGGCTCCGTTGACGCCTCCATCACCGCATACAGATAATAGTCATCCCCAAACCGTTTTGCTTTGAACCATTCATTCTGGGTCAAAGCCACGGGGCCGGTCTTGGCTCTGGCCTTGACCTCAATATATCGTATCTGCTCCGTTTTGGCATCCTTTGATCGAATATCAAATCCAAGGTTTTGCTCCGAGACATCTTCCGGCGTCCTTCCGTGTTTTTTTTCATGCTTCATGACAACTTGCATGCCGATTCGTTCCACCTCCGGA
>JBHHWX010000882.1:0-1936 GCA_046756745.1 bacterium
TGCTGTGTTATATCTGCAGAGAAAAGGAGCCGGACCAGCAACCATGGACTCTTTTATAGCTTTACAAACCTTCCTTCCAGTAACCTTCATATTTAATTTTCTTCCACCGATACAACCTTTCGAATGGAATTTGTTTTCTTTTAAAAAAAACGTAATATGAAAATATTCCCGAAAGAAGTTGATACTGTGTGAAATTATAAACACAAAAAGGAGGCAGTAACACAATCATGAAACAGCAAATCCAAATCCGAATGGGTAATCTCTCGTCCGATTTATGGCAATCGGAATTACAGGCTGGAGTTGATCAAAACGACTTGCATCCCGGCGTCGAATTGCTGGACCGCGATATCAAACGTCCGGGGTCAACGGCTGCCGTTGATCCGCAGATTGTGGCTGCCACGATCACAGGTGGAGCGGCAATTGTCGTCGCATTGATTCCCATTATTGCCGATATCTTTCGTAAGAAATCGGAGACCCCACTCACGATTGTGAACGTGACCCTTCACGGTACAGCAAATTCGAAATCAATTCGGCTTGCCGAAAACGAAGTTACGAAGCAAGAACTTGATGAAGCCATTGCATCAATCGGGAGTCTTACGGAGATCAACATGAGTTAGTGTAGAAGGACGGTTGCTATGACTAAACCAATAATAGAGGGTGCGGACGGTGTAACCCTCACGAGTACAGGTCTCATCGCAGTTCGCGAGCACTCGGATTTTGTCGATAACGTACTCGCTGGAAAAGCCGCCGACAAGGAGCGCACGTTACGATTGGTCATGACTCTAAATCATGAAGGGGTTCATTTCATCCAGTGCTTTACGGCGACATTTCCGTATAGTTTTTCGCTATCGTTGCTAGAGATTTCTTCCCAAATAATGAAGCTCAGTAGACGAAATGCCTTAACCCCTGCGCAGATCCGAGAATTAAAAAACGCCTTCGGCGGCCGAATTTCACAGTTTAGATCTCCACACCGAGGAATCTCAACAATTGACTTGCTTGAGGCAATGGCCGTTACCGAGGGATACCGGGCGACGGTACCGGATGACAAAGACAATGCAAATGACTTTAGACAGTTCTTATTGACTTACTTCCCGAAAGCAGATTCGGAGTACCGACGTGTGATTGACCTGATTACGGATGTCTTCGGAGTCGAGGCTGGTTATCACCTAACATCAAGGCTCTGTTACATCTCGCTGAACGGTGATCATCCAGCAAAGAATCTTTCAACGTTCATTGAGGATCTCGCTTCCGATCGTGCAAAAACAGCCCATCGATTAACGGCAGTTCAAATTCTCGACTTGTTTGGCATGGATATCTCCGCCTCATTGCTCAGGATGTGCGAGGCCGAGCTGCCAAGCGAGGCTAGGCACCCCATATTCACACCCTATATGCAAGCGCTGTCAAGGATAGGGACTCTGGAAGAACGATACGAGTTTAGCGCCCAGCCGGGTAATTGGCTGGGTGGAGGAGGACCAGACAAAATTGGTCAATTGGTGCCACCGCTAGTAGTGTGCAGCGGAGGAAAAGGACGTATCATGGGGCTTGCCAGCGATTGGTCGAAAGATGAAGTCTTCTTTTACCTCGACCGATCGGCGATGATCGGTGCTTGTTTGGCACTGCTGTCTGGGGACAAACATTACCAAACATGTCAACATACGGAGTGTCCGGTTCATGAATCGACACTTTGTCACTCGTGGTTTGCAAAACCACATTCGATTCCATGGAAAGATTGTGTTTTTCCGGCTCGGGTGAATGTTCAGTTTGGGGTTGCGGCAGAGCAATTGGTAAAGGATTTTTCATTATAAATAGCCTAACAAAACAACATTTCTTCCCGTATCTGAGATATTTGAATTACACCCTCTTATCCAACCTTTCAAACGTCATTCAATATTTTGGGACTTCCTCAAAAGTGAGGGGCTAAAAGCTGATAGAAACC
>JBHHWX010000883.1:0-1934 GCA_046756745.1 bacterium
GTGACGGGTTATGCTTTAGAGCACCCCAAAGATGGCTACCGGCGTCTGGCCTGGAGGATTTGTGGTTTCAGGCATAACTCTCGCAAAGGAAACGGGAAAAAGTTCCAAAGACTATGGAAAAATCGTTGGAAAACTTTTTGTGCCAGGGTGGGAATCTGTCAAAGGCAAAGGAATCGCTGCCTACATTAACGCTATGTATGAAAATTGGCAAGCTGACAAAGGCTTCAAAATTGAGATAATAAAAGAATCTAAAACATCTATTGAAGGGAAAATGACAGTCTGGTTTGATGATGATGCCAAATTTTGGTGTGATAAATCCGGAGTAACTTTAGAGGAATATGTTGGCTTTTTTAATGAAATCTATAAAGCTATAACAGAATATTTGGGATTTAAGTATGAGGAGAAATTTGAAGCAGGTTGGATAACCTTCACCATTACTGAAAAAACATGACTCATGCGGAGTAATTATCATGGCTGAAAAGACTGATTTCGTTTTCAGCGTAGGATACCGGTTGGGCGCCACAACAAGCAATTGGCAACGTCCGGACAAAACCAAGAGAGAGGAGGCAAATCATGATGAGTCAACATAGTAAAATTGCCAGGCTTATTATTGTTTTTCTGATTTTGATTACTTCATTAATTCTAAGCACATGTTCATCGAGTACCCTGCTCAGGTCCGAAGACCTCGCAGATACCGAAGACAGCAGGGCCATTATTGTTATGAATGTCAAAAAGGGAGATACCGTAAAGTTGGTTACCACTGAAGGCAAAACGCTGAAATTCAAAGTGCTGGCTATTGATTCTGAAGCAGTAACCAGCAAAGACCGGCGCATTCCCTTCGAGGAAATCAGTAGGCTCGAGAAAGTCGAGGTCGATGCCGCGACAACGCTTGTTACTGCGGCTGGCGCCGTCACCATGATAGCGGCGGCGGCAGGCGTCATCGGATTTTTGTTGATAATCAACCTGCTGAACGACCTTTAAATACCTGATCGTGCCGTACGAACATAGAGATTTATGGTCTTAACCTGATTGGGAAAGCAATACTCCACGACCACATGCTGGAGAAGCTTGGCGAAGTCGGCATCCCAACGGATCGGGGTGCCTCGGGCAAAATTAGTCAGATAAGATCAATCTCACTATCAGCAACGGCGACACGTTCAATATGTTGGATGCTGAGGGCGCTCGGCGGGTCTACAACAGAGTGCAATGAGTATAGTTGCACCTATTCCGTGAGCCAAAAACAAAACGTTCCGTCATCAACTATGGGGAAATGAAAATGAAGAATATTCACTCGGTTCTGTGTTTGACCATTTGCTCATCGGGATTTTCTTCTGCCCGTCATCGGACTGACAAATCGTCCGCGGCAAAATGATCGGCCTTGACTGCTCACAACAAGTTGATTTTTGTTAAAGGACTTTGTTGATTGTCATGATGTGGAGTTGCACGCCCGAGTCCGGCAGGAGTTAGATTTATTCGCTGAAGTACCTCTAAAGAAAAAAGGCAAAGGCAGATCATGTATAAAAAATTGCTGATTCTACTCCCCTTGTTGGTTCTTGGATGCGCACCGCAAGGACTGCTTATCCATTTTATGAAAGTCGGCGACAAACAGTATCCACCGAAGCCGAAGGATTACGAAGTACTGGTATTCATAAACGATGAACGACCGCAGAGAGAGTATGAAGTGATCGGAATCGTATTAGTGGAAGCAGACTATGAGCGGTGGTTTTTGCAGAAAACATCCGATCAGGAGGTGCTCAATCGTCTGAAAAAGGAGGCCCGGAAACACGGCGCCGATGCCCTTATTGATGTGAAGATCGCTTTGCGGGATAAGCCCGATCCTGACGCGTCACTTTCGTTCCTTGATGGCAAATTGATGAAACAAGCTGAAGCCATGGCGATCGTTTTCATAGACAACCAACAAAAGAAGTGAACCG
>JBHHWX010000884.1:0-1933 GCA_046756745.1 bacterium
TAATGAGGAGTAATCAAGATGCGAGAAGAGTTATATGAGAAGTACGCTCTCGGAAATAGGGTATAGGAAAACCCAACTTTAGAAGCTTAGGGAGTATTTAGCGAGGAGTTTTTCAGGAGATTAAGGATGCATTTAGCGTTATGTGGTAGAGAAGCATTCGTGAGGGTATAGAGGTTTTCTATTCCCCGTTTAAGATTTAAGTGGATAAGTTTTGTTTTTCAGGCAGCTTGTTTGCTTTGATTCATCCAGCGATAGATCATTTGTTCGATATTAAGCGATTCATGTTCTTTTTCATACCGACTGTCGATATGCTGACAACAGGCGGTAAGGATACATCTTGCAAACCATATTGGTGTTGATCGAGCTTTGGCAGATTCGATTTGATAGTCGATTTTTTTTCGTTTAATGTTTCTCTCGGAAGCGGAACGTTTGTTGTATTTTCTTTTCCATTTCGGAGAACCTCTTGGGATTTTTGTGAAATGCCGGAGGTTATCTTTGGGATAGGTATAGATGACTCTGCCATAATCGGATGAAGAACAAGCACACGTTTTATTTTGTGCATCTTTATTTGTTTTTCTTGGACATCGCCATTTGTTTCGTTGTCTATCTCGACAGAAGCCAGCGTAGGTCATTTTTTCTCCTTCGGCACAAATTGGGACTCCTTCAGGAGTGATTTCAAGTGGTGCTTTATAGGTGAGATTTCCTTGATTTCTGAGGTTGTGGTCAATTATGGCTTCGGTTTCCCAAAGTGCTAAAAGTTGATAGATGCCATAGGCATCATGAGCAGCATCTCCTTGAAATTCTTTAAATGTAAATTCAGGATAGAATTTTCTGGTTTCATCTAAAGCATAAACACCACTGACAGAGTCATGTCTTTGGCATTGTGTAAGTTTAAGAAAAACAGGGAGATCGTTTGGGCTATCGGATGCGGTGATTTCATAAAGGGTTCTGCCATAGACCCACACTTTTCGGTAGCTGTCGAATCCCCAGGTGGCATCGCCATCTTGGAATACTCGTTTGCAGTTACATTTTTCTTTGCACTCACACACTTTCTTGCCATAGTGCCTGGCGCCTGTTTTGATTTTTGTACCATCCCCTGAGATGGAAAGGTTTTGGGGATCGCCTAAGAGTCCTTTTTCAGCAGAGGGCAGCACAAAGCAGGTTTTAAGGATTTGATTGAAAAGATCATAGGGTTGCTTTGGAGTAGGATACTCTTGATATTTGATAACTCTTTTGACAATTTTTCTGACGATGTCAGGATGCGGTCTTTCATCTTTGTCTTTTTTCTTCTTGGGTTTTGCAGAAAACCCTTTGAGGATTTTCGTCCTTTTATCTTCACACAACCAGAGCCGATGAAGAAAGTCATAGAAGGTGCCAATCCCAGGAACATCATCTGGATCAAAACCGCTTAAGATCGCAAAAAGAGGCATGGCTTTAAGGGTTTTGACCCATTCAGTGATGCTTTCTTCACCATACTCAAGCATCAAAAGCAAACTTCTGAACATGCAAACAGGGTCTCTGGCTTTTCGTCCTTTTTCTGAATAAGTGAAGCAAACAACAAAGCGAATCGGGTCTAATATCGTAATCCAAAATTTCCCGATCAAATCCGAATACACCAAAAGGGGACGGATGAAACCAAATTGAAGATAATATTCAAAAAGATTTTGCTGGACAAAGTGTTGGTATTGCTTATGAGAACCCTCTGTTTTAAACATATCTTCTTATCCTTTCGTTTTTTTTAACAAAAGATAAGAAAATTGGGGGAAAATGCAAGAAAAAAGTGGGGGGATTTGTAAAAATTGTGTCTTTGTAACTTCAATAAAATCAACGCCTCAGCATTTCCGAGAGGCTTCCTCCTCCGAAAGGAGAGTATCTACATTGAAATAATCTAACCCTTTATATTTTTTCATAGTTGTTTTATGCCTTCATTTGT
>JBHHWX010000885.1:0-1932 GCA_046756745.1 bacterium
GGGAGATGCTTTTATGTTTTGATTTTGAAGATTAACAGAAGATGAATAGCAGAATGATTTTTCGGCAGAATAATTAACCTCTTAAAAAATAATTATTTTGCCGTTTAATTATTCTGCCATGGGAAATACTTTTTGAATATTTCAGCCTGAATAATTCATAAAAAGTTAAAATAGTTATAGGAATTTTCGAGTTAATCTATTATATTACAGTAGGTTAGGTCTGCAATAATTCAAGGAGATTCCGATGAACTCAGTTTCCGACGCCCACCAGACATCAACAAGCCCTTTAGAATCGCCCTTGCAGCTTAAAGGCATCGGCGGCAAACCTGTTTTCGTCGATTTTGACGGCGCACAAATTTCGTCCGACGGCGGTCTTTTACTTCTCCGTGAAGTTGAAGAGCAGACCGGCATCATCACAGCTTTTGAAGAAGTCATCAACGATTCGCGTCATCCGAGTTATGTCAAACACGAGGTTTCCACACTTCTCCGGCAACGCATCGGCCAAATCGCCTGTGGCTATGAAGATGCAAATGACAGCAATGAATTGCGCTCCGATCCAATTTTCAAGATGTTCGCCGATCGTCTCCCGGAAAACGATCCGGATCTGGGCAGCCAGCCAACACACTCACGGTTCGAAAACAGCATCTCGCGCACTACCTTGTATCGCATTGCCGAAGCCTTTGTCAAGGTCTTCATCCGCTCCTACGAAAGTCAGCCTGAAGTGATTGTGCTCGACTTTGACGATACCGAAGACGTGGTTCACGGTGGTCAACAATTGGCGCTTTTCAACGCTTTCTTCGGCGAGTATTGTTTCATGCCGCTTCACGTCTATGAAGGTATCAGCGGCAAACTGTTGACGACCATCCTGCGTCCTGGACAGCGGATGAATGGTAAACAAGTCGTCATGATTCTGAAGCGCCTGCTTGCATTGCTGCGAGAAGCATGGCCGAACACCATTATCATCTTTCGGGGCGACGGCCATTTCAGCTCTCCGGAAGCGCTCGCCTATTGCGACGCCCAACCCAACGTCCATATTGTTGTCGGCTTGGGTGGCAACCAAAGGCTGCAAAAAGCTGTCAGGACGACAGTACAGAGCGCCAAAAAACTTTACAAGCAGCACGAACGCAAGGTCACCCTTTTCCATTCCTTCCACTACAAAGCTGACACCTGGCATCGCCAATTTCGCGTGGTCTCCAAGGTAGAATACAGCGAAAAAGGTCTCAATACCCGCTTTATCGTCACCGATCTTTTACATGCCAAAACCCAGGCGCTCTATCGCGAAATCTACTGTGCGCGCGGCAAGGCTGAGTTGTTTATCAAAGACCATAAACGTCACCTGCAATCGGACAGAACCTCTTGCACTCGCTTCGAAGCCAATCAGTTCCGACTCCTGCTGCATTCGGCGGCCTATGTCCTTTTGCACACTATGCGGGCGCAGGTGTTACGAAAACCGGACTGGAAAAAAGCCACATTTCGGACGATCCAACTGAAGGTCTTAAAAATCGGCACGAGAGTCCGCGAGCTAAAGACGCGCATCAAGGTGGAATTCCCCAGCTCTTACCCAGACAAGCCTGCGTTAACGCAAAGCTTCAAGCTCCTTGAAGCACTTCGTTTCCAGACATAGCCGGATGAAGCCGGGGATGTATTACTCGCCTGGATGGCTTGCCAAATGCGCAACGACAGAGAAGTACGTCCTGAAGCGGTTTTAGGTGTCTTTTAATAAATAAATATAATCTACAAAATCAACAATATTAATAAATACCGTCTTTGAAGGCCAACATTTTCACGCTATTAACAAAAGGCAACTGAAAAAACTATCGACCGGTGGACGTATGTCCTCCTTTTTTAAATAAATTGCAGTTTATGAATTATTCAGGATAGGTGTTGGATTTTTGTTATCGTCAATAATTGTGGTACTTGGTCAATTTAATT
>JBHHWX010000886.1:0-1931 GCA_046756745.1 bacterium
GACAATGAATACCTCGCACCCACCGCATCAAACTTGCCTTTCTCATTTGCATAAGTCCAGTCAACGTAGGGAATCAAATCCTGACCGACCAAGATCTCGGGACTGAAGTTGATGCCAAACGTAAAATTCTCATAGTGCGAATTTGCGCCCAGCCGCAACTTGATAGGAATGTTGGCATCTAAGGCGGCCAGGTCATATTCCAGTCCAAAACTAACGTCACGCTCGCGAACCTTGATGATGCCATAATCGAAAGTCACCATCAGTCCCGTTAGCCAGGGGGGCCGAAAAGCAACGCCCAAGACGCCAGTCGCAGGGATCTCGTCTTCCAGAACATTCTTGCCAAAGGATATGTGCGGAGAGTTGAAATCCCGATACGTAAAGCCGAGGTTCAAGAGGCCTGAATGATGGGTATAAATAAACCCTAGATCCCAGCTCGTAGCGGAACCGTCTGCTCCAAAAAGGTCCTGTCCAATAAACTTGGCCGTGAAACCAAAATTCAAATCGCCTCGTATGGGTTTGGCCCAACTAAATACACCTCTTTCTGTTGAAACTCGACTGAACAACCCATTCAACGGCCAAGAAAATGACGCATATATCGCTCGTTGGCCACTGCTGTTATCCGACTGGTCTCCCAGTCGTCTGGCATCGGAATTATAGAGTTCAATCGAACCGTAGTCAATCCAGGATGCCGCGAGGCCAACGTTTATGTCCTCGAGTATCCTTTCCAACGGGCTTGTTTCCGCTTTGCCAACGAAAAAAAGTCTAAACGGAATCGCGCCTCCAACATAATTAAAAGAAGCACCCTCGCGCAAGGGCGTCCTCATGGCCATGACCGCCACACCGTTCTGTGACAGGTAAGACATGCCGGCCGGATTCCAGTGCATGGCGCTGGCGTCATTGGCGATAGCGGTGAACGCTCTGCCCAGGCCTACCGCTCTGGCGCCAATTCCCCGGCGCAAAAATTCTCCGGCCTGCCCGGCATCACCACTATCATCCTGTGCTTGAAGAGGTGACAGAAATCCACCTAAAAGGATTAGAACAGGAAAAAGCTTTTTAGTCATTACTTGTTTCCTCATGTCTCGCTCACGGCTACAGCCTCTGTTTCTTCACCCCTATCTTGAATCGAGCTTTTGTTGTCCGTGCAACGCAAATGTAAACTCCATTCGCAACCATTTGACCTTTTCCGTTCATTCCATTCCAAAGAAAGTCTCGTGGGCTTGCTTTTTCCCGCAACACACGAACAAGGTTGCCAAAAAAATCATAAATGCGCACTTCTGTTTCCGTTTCATCCTGCACGCGTATTTTGGCCCCCTCCTTCATCGGGTTGAACGGGTTCGGAAAAGCGAAGATGGACCGGTCCGGGCCATCTTCATACAGAAGATCCATGTTGGCAAAAACCAGTGCACTTTCATTGCCAGCAGCATCAAACACCTTGACCCCAAGCTTGAATGGTGTTTTGGGTGGCGAACTAATGGTGTGGTCGACCGTCTCGTCAACCCTGCTCCCGGGGAAGGAAACATCTGCTACAGAATCGGGAGTTGAATTCTCGAAAATTTGATAACTCTTGATCTTCCCCGGCTCGGTGTCATTCGCCACGATTTTTAACTTGACGACGGGTTCAAAAACCCACATTCTATCTTCTATCACATGACCCTTTTCAACCGCCAGGCTCGCTATCTGTGGCGCCGTCGCATCCTGAATCGAGCTGTCAACCTCCGACGTATCCCGCCTCCCTTGCCTATCTGACGCGATCACCCAGTAGCAATACTTCTGACCGTCCACAAGGTCGTCAAACCGGAAACAGGACCTATCAGGAGCTAACACGATTGAACTGTCCGGAACCGTATCACAGCCTTCATCCAGAAAGATCTCAAATGAGACAATCGCCCCTTTGCTCGTCCAGCACACTTCGTTTGACAAGCCCGGGGTGA
>JBHHWX010000887.1:0-1921 GCA_046756745.1 bacterium
TGCAGGATAAGGTCGCCAGCATCCAGGTTGAGCGATTCCCAGAAACACAGCTTGCATAGTTTTTGGAACAAAATGACGAATTCTATTCCATTCTCTTACAAAATAATCCGCTCGACTTCATCCAGACTGGCTTCTTGCGCCCGCCGGTCGTAGAGCTTCGTGGTTCGTGGGGATGCATGGCTCGCCATATATTGCGCGTGTTCTAGCTGGCCTTCGTTCTTTAAATAAGCCGTGATTCCGGTCGCCCGGAAGGTATGGTTTGTAAAACGATCTCCAAGACCTGCGGCCTTGCAGCGGCGCTTTACCATCGCCAGGGCCTCACGGCGGTCAAGCCGCCTGTCGGTAAACCCGGTTCGGGTCCGGTTCACGGACCGGAAGAGCGGCCCTTCTTTCTCTCCAAGCCCCTCAATGTAAGCATCCAGATATTCAATCGCCGTGTGATGTGCGGGCATGACGTGATGGCGTCCACCTTTCTCCTGAAACTGAAACATCATCCTGCGGCCAACCTGATAATAGTCGGAAAGCTCAAGAGCACAAACGGCGGAAACTCTCGCGAAGGTATAAACCATAACTCCAAGCAAAGCCTTGTCTCTTAACCCACTGGGTTTGGAAATATCTATTGACGTAAACAAGGCCTTGGCATCTTCGCCAGCCATGACCGGCGTCTTGCCGGTGGTCACAATATGTTTCGGCCCCCGTACATCTGCGGCGGGATTTGTTGGCACAATCTGCCGGATCACCAGAAAAGCTCCGAAGACACGAAGCGCCGCAAGGTGCTGTTTGACCGTCGGAGCTGAGTAACCCCATCCACGGGCAGATTTCGGCTTTCCAAGTTGCTCGATATAAAGGGCAATGTGCATCGCCTGTATATCTGGCAGCGTAGCGCCTCTACTCTCGATCCAGTCCAGAAACCGGCAGACATTTCTTAAGTAGGCCTGACGTGTATTCTTATTTCTGATCTGGGCGGTGAAGAACTCAAGAAAGGCCCGCTGTGCGGACTCACCCAAATCAACTAAGGCCGGTGGAAGGTGTAAAGAAATTTCTGATTGTTGTATTGGGAGGTTTTGTATCATGGGAAGGCCCTCTTATTTTCAATGACCTATTATATCCCATAAACGACGTTATGGGATAGTTTATTCTTAAGGAAAGAGATTGTAATAAGCCGGAGCGGAAAGACTAAGAATTGGAATAGTGGGTAGTATATTTCTGTGTCAATCCCTATAAAACATGATTCAAACAAATACCCACATGTTTATGGTAGACATAATACTCATCTTTACTCACTGACCATCCGACTGGGTCTGCATGAGAAATAGTATTTTTGTTGCGTCTATCAAAAAGATTTCTGATTTTTATACGAGTTTTATGAGGTACTTTATTTGATAGGAGAAACTTTCCTGTTTCCTTTTCCTGATAATTATTGTTTTTAATCTTATTCATCGAATCAAATTGGTAGCAAATGGCATGAATTTCATTCAAAAGATGATTTAGTGCAACTGAAAAATCATCTCTACGTTCCGCTTTTATACGCAACCGGATTTGCTCAATCACATTGGGAATATCAGAGATTTTTAGCACCTGCTTCTCGGATAAATCATAATAGCCAGGCTGTTGAGACGGGATTTTCCCACTTAGAAAAACTTCTATGATTGGACGCATAAAATGATTTTTTTTCAGAACATTTATTAAATCATCAGATTTAAAGTCTGTTTGGCACAAATAAGCCAAAACTAAATTCACATCACGGGAACCAAGATGGGCTTTTTCCAACAAAAACATCTCAAATGTTTCTGACGCCACTTTGTCTTGTAATAAAAGAATAACAATCTCTTTGGGTTGCGCCATGACAAGGTTAAAATTGAAGTCGGTAAAAACCAATCTCAACCGCTCTTTATTTTCAGGCTTATCAAGCAATTGCCAT
>JBHHWX010000888.1:0-1913 GCA_046756745.1 bacterium
CCCCGAGGACGGGGCTTAGAGCTTATTTCTGAGTT
Source organism: bacterium (assembly GCA_046756745.1). GTDB lineage: Bacteria > Zhuqueibacterota > Zhuqueibacteria > Oceanimicrobiales > Oceanimicrobiaceae > JBHHWX01. The sequence goes on from JBHHWX010000888.1 coordinate 36, forward strand.
TTCGGTCAGACACTAATTATCGAAACCTCATTGTTTTAGGATGGCTGCAATCGGGACGATTGCAGTACATGACACACTTGGCTGCGAGGGAAGAATGAGGCTATGAAAAAGTTGAACAAAGGGCTCATTGGATTGTATCTAATCCTTTTTATGAGTGTGTCTGTTGCTGAAGATTGGCCCAACTGGCGCGGTCCCCGCAACAACGGCGTCAGCGCCGAAACCGGCCTCGCAACCCAATGGAGCCAAACCGAGAACATCAATTGGCGCTTTCCGTTGCCAGGGCCGGGTCCATCCACGCCAATCATCGCAGGCGAGCGCATCTTTCTCACTTCTGCAGATGGAGATAATCTGGTTCTTCTATGTGTCGCCACATCCGGTAAGCTACGATGGCAGAGAATCGTCACTGCGGGTAATAAGAATATCCGTCAGGGAGAGAGCAACCTGGCGGCCTCGTCCCCCAGCGCCGACGGCCGCCGGGTCTGGGCGTTTTTCGGCAACGGGGAGCTCGCGTGTTTCAACTTTGACGGCAAGCGGGTTTGGCAGTTCAACGTTCAAGACCGCTACAAACATTTTCGCATTTACTGGGGCATGGCCAGCACGCCGCTGCTGGACGGCGAACGGCTCTACCTTCTCATTTTGACGACCAATCAGCAATTTGTGGTTGCGCTTGATAAAAACACCGGGGAAGAAATATGGCTGCAGAAACGCAAGACCAACGCTTCTTCGGAAAGCTTGCACTCCTATACTTCTCCGATTATCTATCGCTTTGACGGCCAAGAATTTCTCGTCACTCATGGGGCTGATTACGTGGTAGCTCACCGTTTGCAGGATGGCGGGGAAATCTGGCGCTGCGGCGGTTTACAAAAATCGATGTACAATCCACTGTTTCGGTTTGTGGCGACGCCGGCAGCGACCTCTGGGTTGATTGTCATTCCCTCTGCGAAAAACGGGCCGGTGCTGGGCATCAATCCGGCTGGCGCCAAAGGCAACATCACGGGTTCAAAGAACAATCTTATTTGGCGGTTAGGGAAAAACACGCCGGATGTGCCGTCGCCGCTCATTCACGATGGGCTGGTTTATCTCTGCCGGGAAAACGGCCAGCTCCTCTGTGTGGACGCCAATACAGGCGAGGTGATCTACAAAAAGCGCGCCTATAAAAAGAGACACCGCAGCTCGCCGGTTTATGCCGACGGCAAGGTCTACTTAGTGGCAATGGATGGCACGGTTACGGTAGTCAAAGCCGGCCGGGAATTTCAAATTCTCTCACAGAACCGCATGGCGGAACGGACGGCGGCTTCACTGGCCATTTCGAACGGGACGATTTACATGAGAACCTATAAAGCTTTATACGCCATTTCAGAATGAATTGGGTTCCACTGATTCACACTGATGAAACACGGATTTTGTAAAAAATATAGTAACAGTTGAGCCGCTTTATTTTGGTCGTTGATTGCCGCAGATGAAAACTGAAAAACAGCTTTTTAAAATGCATCAGGGTCATCAGGGTATAATTTAATACCTGAGGCGACAGCAAACTATATTTGGGATTTCCGGCTTGTCCGGGTTAGGTAAGTTAATGATGAAAAAGAATAAACTCATTGCAGCTATCCATCTCTTTGTTTCGATCGCATTTTTTCACTGTGCACCGAATGTGGATCTTGAACAAGAACGGCAGACGTTATTAAAAACGGATTTTGAATTTGCTAAAGCCTCGCAGGAAAAAGGCGCGGTGGCGGCCTTCTACGCCTACCTCGACTCCAATGCCACCCTATTTCCCATCAATGCCGACCCGGTTTTCGGACGGCAAGCCATTTACACCCACATGTCCACTGCCCCCGAGGTGCAGCTCTTTTGGGAGCCCAAGTTAGCAGAAGTTGC
>JBHHWX010000889.1:0-1904 GCA_046756745.1 bacterium
CCCAATGGAATACCGGTTAATGGGGTTTTCGACCATCAACCGTGAATCGCTGTGATACATCGTCATGGACCAGAAAGCATTCACTGGCGGCAACTGATCCGCGTCGAAGTGGAGAACATAGTCGCCTTGTGAGCCATCCAGCGGTTCTCCTTTACTGTCCGCTTCGGCTATCGGATAAATGGCCTCTTCAGGGCTGTTGGTATAGATGAATTTATAGGCTACGGCCGAGCGGAACAGATAATCCTGCCCATAATCCCCCATCGGCGGTGTGTATTCCCATCCATTGACGCGTTGCCCGAGGTTGTTGGCCCGCTCCACGATTTTTTTGTGTCCGCTGTCGATGCCTTCCCGAATGGCCTGCCGAATCTCCGGACTGAATGCGTCGATATCGAATGTCAGATAGGGGCCGACATTGATTTTGGATAACCTCTGCATCAGGTCCTTCTCCTCTTTCGCGGGCACCTGCCACTCCAGAAAAATGTTCAGGTAAGTGAGTAGCCTGGGCTTCGAATAGAGCTGTTTGGCGTCATAGGGAGGAAAATCAGGCTGCTGTAGCGTGACCGGAAACGGCGGCCATCCCATATACTGATGCAACGGGATAAGCTCAAGTTTGTCCTGCAGTGCAAACACTTTTCTTGCATCGGCTTCGGTGCCATCAGTGGCCTCGCGCGTGGCCAGGGCGACGTATCGGCTTCGCGAGGAAATAACGCGGTCGAACTTGTCGCCGGGTACGGAGACTTTGTTATCCGGACCGACCAGAAGAAATACCCCACCTTTTTTTCCGGTTGCCCTTGTACCGATATAGGCAAAATTATCGGTAAACATATCGACTAGCTGGATGACAAAGTAGCGATCCCCCGTTGGCGGCACCTTGATCACCAGGGGCTCATCTTTCAAATCCGCCCAGGTGGTCGAGTAATAGGTGTCGTTGTTGGCCGAAACGACGGTTTTGTACTGCGGTCCAAAGAGCTTTCGCCCATGCAGATAGTGGTTGAAACCCGAGAACTGTGGCGACTTGCCGTACACGCACATGCCATAGAGAGCCTTGTAATTTTCCACGATGGCAAAGCCAAAGATATAGGCCTCCTCCGCTAGCTGCCGCACCTCTTCCACGCTAAGCTTGCTCTTATCGACCGCCTGTGTGGTGTCTTGTGCAAATCCCGGTTGACCGAGTTGCAGGCAGATGATGATAAGTGTTATCAGTCTTGACCATTTCATGAAGACATCTCCTATTCCGGGGCAGGTGAATTTTTTTCATTGAGAAGAGGCACGACCTGTAACTTTGTCTTTAGCGCATTAAATTCATCCTGATCAGCCGGTTCGAGCTTGGCCGCAATGGTAGTTAACGTATCCAGTAACGGTATCACATTGATGGTGTAGGCCTGAGCAGGGTTATTGATAACCTTATAATAGCGTGTTTCACCATCCCCCAGTTCCACCTGTAGCGTGAATTTTCTTACATTGGAATCCGCACGCAACATAATATCATGCGCGCCGGGTGTAACAGGCACGACAGCATATTGATAATTATCGAGTATGGCGTTCTTTATACCATCCACATACACCCATGTTTCCTGTATACCTGCTTTAAGGAAAGTAAATTTTTCGCGATAAAAATAGATGCTTGCGGTTTTTCCGGCCATGTCATCCCGTGAAGTCTGGTCGTCTGGCAACTGCTGAACCGGTTTCCCTGTACAACTCGCAACGACCATTGATACACATAACAGGATAAAAAATCTTTCCAATAACCGGGTGTACTTTTTCATGTGTTAGAAATCCTCGCGTTGTTTACAGCTTTTGTTGTCCGTAGAAATGCTGGAAGAGCTTTTCGTACGGTGTCATACCATCAATACCCTTGTGAGGCTTTGTCCACTCCCCCAAATTGTTACCACGCATAAGTAGAC
>JBHHWX010000890.1:0-1897 GCA_046756745.1 bacterium
CATGATTTTTCTTCACCTATCTTTTTTTGCACTTTTTTATCTAAGAGATAATTGCCCATAATTAAGTAGTCCATATTGGTTCGCGTGAAACAGCGATAGGCCTCTTGAGGGGTACACACAATAGGTTCCCCGCGAACATTAAAAGAGGTGTTAATCAAAACCGGACAGCCGGTTTTCTCATAAAAGCTTTTCATCAAGGCATAATACCTGGGATTATCCTCCCTGGCAACGGTTTGAATGCGCGCAGAATAATCCACATGGGTGACCGCCGGTATTTGAGATCGAACCCAATTGAGCCTTTCAATGCCCAATAAGCCATTATTCTGATCTTCAGAAAGTGGCGTACAAATGGATTTCTGCACCGGCGCCACCAGCAGCATATAGGGGCTTTGCCGGTCTAAATCGAACCAATCATGGGCATGTTCCTTCAGGACGGACGGCGCAAACGGCCGAAAACTTTCACGAAATTTAATTTTCAAATTCATCAACGACTGCATTTTCGGTGAGCGCGCGTCGCCTAAGATACTTCGATTTCCCAGCGCGCGCGGACCAAATTCCATCCTGCCCTGGAACCAACCGACCACCGACCCATCGATGAGCACATCCGCCACCGTAGACATCAGCTCGGCATCGGAACAGACTTTGTAATTGATATGATTCGCGTTCAAAAACTTCTCGATGTTGCGATTGTCAAACCCGGGACCCAGATAACACGATTTTTGCAAGTCTTTCTTGTTATCCGTCTTCCTGGGCTTTTCAAGGTACTGATACCACACCGCAAGGGCGGCTCCGAGCGCGCCGCCAGCATCCCCGGCTGCCGGCTGAATCCATAGATCTTCGAAAGGGCCTTCCCGCAGAATACGGCCATTTGCGACACAGTTGAGAGCGACGCCGCCGGCCAAACAGAGATATTTCATGCCTGTCTGTCGATGCACATGTCGGGCCATGCGCAGCATGATCTCTTCTGCAACCGCTTGAATAGAACGAGCAATATCCATATAATCCTGGGTCAAATCACTCTCACGATCCCGCGGCGGAAATCCGAATAGTTTGTGAAACTTTTCGTTGGTCATGGTAAGTCCGGCGCAGTAATTAAAATATTTCATGTTCATCTTAAAGGAGCCGTCTTCCTTCAGGTCGATGAGCTCACTTTGAATTACATTGACATATTTGGGTTCACCATAAGGCGCCAGTCCCATGAGCTTATATTCGCCCGAATTTACTTTGAAGCCAGTATAGTAGGTAAAGGCAGAGTAGAGCAATCCCAAAGAGTGTGGAAAGTTGATTTCTGCCCAAAGCTCGATATTATTGTCTGTGCCAATCCCATAACTAGCCGTGGCCCATTCACCCACGCCATCAGCAGTCAGGATCGCCGCTTCCTTGAAGGGGGAGGGGAAAAAAGCCGAAGCAACGTGTGAGTGGTGATGCTCCGGAAAGAGGATCTCACAGGTGGCGCCTAATTCATTCTCAATGAAGTCCTTCATCCAGAGTTTTCGCTTCAGCCATAAGGGCATGGCTTTCAGAAAGGAAACGAGTCCCTTAGGCGCGTAAGCGAGATAGGTCATCAAAAGGCGCTCAAACTTCACGAAAGGCTTATCATAAAAAGCGATATAGTCGAGATCGCTTGAGTTTATGCCCGCTTCACTAAGACAGAAATCTACCGCATTTTTAGGAAAGGAGCAGTCGTGCTTCTTGCGAGTAAAGCGCTCCTCTTGCGCTGCAAACAAAATTTCGCCGTTCTTAATCAGGCAGGCAGCGCTGTCGTGATAAAAGGCTGAGATACCCAGTATGTAAGTATCCTTGTTATTCATTTGTCTCGTTGTGCTTCACCGCTTATTTTATTTTGATTTAATGTATATAAATTGGTTCTTCGAGTCAACACCTTTTTTTAGTTGAA
>JBHHWX010000891.1:0-1887 GCA_046756745.1 bacterium
CCAGGTGGGCGTCGAAATATTGCGCATCGCTGTAGGCATAACTCACGATGCCACTGAAGCGGTTAAATGCTGTGTTTCTTTTTTCCAGAATCAATTCAAAGCCTGTCGTGTTGCCTCTGCCGCGGTTAGACGGCTTGAAGCTCACTTCGTCTTGCGGCAGCAGCAGCCGATCGATATCCAGATAGTACAACTGCAATCGGGCAAAGTAGTTTTTAGCCAGCGTTCTTTCGATGCCCAGAATTTGATGAGTGGCTTTCTCTGCTGAAATTTCATCCAGATTGGCGCTCAAATCCACCGGGGCGTTGCGGGTGTAAATCGATAGTGGATCCGGATATTGGTAGAAAATACCCCAGGAGCCCTCGATGCTGGTTTTTTCATTTAACTGGTACCACATACTAAATCGGGGGCTGATTTCGCCGGCATCGATGAGCGAAGAACGGTCATAGCGGACGCCAATTCGCAAATGCGTTTTTTCATTTAATTGGGTGGCGCTTTCTAAGTAACCGGCGTAGTAGCGGTAGGTTTTATGAAAATCGATGTGTCGGGGGAACTCGACGCGAGCATAGTAGAATTCAAAATCTTTTGAAACAAAATCAATTTTCGAAGGAATGGAAGTGGCGGAGATGCCCCATTTCAGCCAGCTTTCCTCGCCGGTTTTGAGACGCACATCGCTTTTAAAGGACAAGTTTTTAACCTTTGCTTTCAGCGCTTCAAACTCGAACTCGTCTGCCGAGCCCCCCAGGTTGCTTGATTTGTTTTGATTTGAAACCGTGCGCGGATCATAAGCCCGGTATTCGGTGTCGTCTTTGTAAAATGAGATCATGTTGTTGAAAAGCCATTTTTCGCCGAGAAGACGGCGCCAGGTCACGTTGCCATAGTAGGAGGTGACGCTTTCCGAAAGATGCAGTTCCTCGGAGATGTCTTCCAGTAATTTTGTGCCCTCTTTATTGCGGGTCAGGCTGATAGTCAGGCGGTTGTTTTTAGTGATTTCCAACAGCCATCTTGTGTTGAGTTCATAAAAATAAGGAAAGGCCGAAGTGCTGCTGGTGAGCACGTTGGCGATCAAGTCAAAATAGGTTCTGCGTATGGAAAAGAGAAAGGAGCCCACTCCGCCGGGCAAAGGTCCTTCCAGCACGCCGTTCAAATCGGTGAAATTGAGCGAGCCTTGGGTGCGAATGCGCTGGCGGTTTCCGGTACGCGATTCGACTTCGAGAATGGATGACAGGGAGTTGCCATACTCCGCTGAAAATCCGCCGAGATGGAGATAGATATCCCGGGTGGTGCCGGGATTGATGACGCTCAGGCCACCGCCGAAGGCCAGTCTGAAACGATAAGGGTAGGGGAGGACCGCGCCGTCTATGACCACCTGATTTTGATCGGGGCTGGCCCCGCGTACCGAGAGGAAGCCGCTGTAGTCGCCGCCGCCAGAAACGCCGCTGAAAATCTGCACGGCTCGCGTGGGGTCATCCAGGCTGCCGGGAACGTTGAGAATTTCCCGCGAGCTCATGCGCTTCACATTTACCTGGGAAGCGCGGGTCAGGTATTTCCGCCAGAGACGTTCGGCCTCGATTTTGACCTCGCCTAATTTGATAAGCGTGCTTTTCAGGGCAAAATGGACTTCACGCTTTTCGCCCGCCTGGATTTGCAATTTTTCGTGCGTTTGCGCTTGAAAACCGATTCTCGAAGCTTTGAGGACATAGATGCCAGCCGGTAAATTCCTGATTTGGAAAAAGCCGCTGGAGTCGGCCACATCGCCAAATTGAGTGCCGACTATCTCAACATTGACTTCGGGAATCGGGCGCCGGGATTCGGCATTCAACACCGTTCCGAAGATCGTGGCTTTTTCCTGCGCCCTCAGCCGGTTGCCGTGGATCAGGGCCGTCAGGA
>JBHHWX010000892.1:0-1881 GCA_046756745.1 bacterium
GGTTTTGGATGGAACTCAGCATGCTCCTCCCCTTGGGGTTTGGGAGACTTTATATTAAGGATAATTCATCTTTTAGATAAGATCAAGGAAAAAATGGAATACTGTACGTTATTTATACCTTGTATTTTTCAGTGGTAATTGTAGATTAAATATATCAAATCAATTGAAATGTTCATCAAAATTGGAGCGAAAATGGAGATCGTAATTCTTGACGGCTATACATTGAATCCTGGCGATCTTGACTGGGGTGGATTTGAAGCGTTGGGGTGCTGCACGGTGTATGATAGAACCCTGCCTGCTGAAATCGCTGAAAGAGCAAAAGATGCTGAAATAGTGCTTACAAACAAAGTGGAACTGAGTCAGGAGACCCTTTCTAAGCTTCAAAAATTACGGTATATTGGCGTTCTTGCTACCGGCTATAATGTGGTGAATATCAAAGCTGCCCGTCGCCGGGGGATACCTGTGACCAATATTCCAACTTATGGCACAAATTCAGTTGCGCAAATGGTCTTTGCTCACATTTTAGAACTGACACAAAATGTCGGACACCACTCACAAACCGTGCGACTGGGGCAATGGAGCCGCTCGCAGGATTGGTGCTACTGGGAACGGCCTATGATCGAGTTAGATGAATTAACTATGGGCATCGTCGGTTTTGGTCGTATTGGGCAACGAGTTGGCCAGATCGCGACCGCTTTTGGCATGCAAGTCATTGCCTTCGATACCTTCCAACCCTCTCCTCTCCCTTCTTGGGCGCAGATGGTTCCATTAGATACCGTCTTCAAAGAAAGCGATGTTGTTAGCTTGCATTGCCCGCTTTTTCCTGAAAATCACAAGTTTGTCAATACTTCGAAAATCAATTTGATGAAACCCAGCGCTTTTTTAATCAATACCAGCCGCGGTCCTTTAGTGAATGAACAAGATTTGGCAGATGCGCTGAATTCCGATCGTATTGCCGGCGCCGGCTTGGATGTCTTATCAACCGAACCGCCGTCAGACGACAACCCGTTGCTGCAGGCAAAAAACTGTTCCATAACTCCTCATATCTCCTGGGCGACCCGGGCGGCGCGGGCCCGACTCATGAACATCGCTGTTGAAAACCTGCAGGCTTTTTTGGATAACAAACCACAGAATGTCGTGAATTAGGGGTAAAGACACGACCCGTCATTAAGTCGTTTGCCTTTGGGGTCATTTTCGACAGCAGCAAAAAATCACCTCTGTCAATGACAGAGAAACTGAATGACTGCTGATAATAGCACCATGGTTTGGACCACAACAAGGCAAGTCATTTAAACATGTGCGGCTTCGCCGCGTTAGGTTCATTTGAGGAGGAAATATCATGAAAAAAGAATTAGTCGTGCTGTTAACGGTCATTTTAATTTTGACCAGTCAGAGACTTTTCGCGCAGTCATTGTAGAGAACGATGGTTATCTGCCCACCCACATCACGCAGCGTGCGTTGGACGCAGAGATAGCTTCGCCCGTACGCGCGACGGTCAACCTGGTGAACGCTGAGTTGCTGGTTGGCGAGAGATACCGTGATCTGGGCCATCTCAAAGGCGGCCGCGACGGTCAGGGCCGGACGGGAAATGTTGAATCCCGTCGAGTCCTCGAGTACGTCGTTCGCCGAACCGGAGGGAACGCTGTGTTTTCGATTACCATAAGTTCTGAAAAAGGCGGGGTGGCACATGCGAAGATCAACTTGTGATCCTCTCATACCGGGCTTTGCTCGGTCTTTGCCGGGCGCCAAAACGCCTGAAAATAAATTTTCAGGCTCATAGTTCAAGTCGGCTGAAGCCGACTATTTCCGGCCTCAACTTAGCAAGCCTCAGTCATCTTTAGATGACTTTAGCTATGAGCCACGAATTTTAATTCGGGGCGG
>JBHHWX010000893.1:0-1880 GCA_046756745.1 bacterium
CCACTTCCAAGTAGGGAGATCGTACGCCCAGAAATGGGAACTTTTTTATAAATGTTCATCCTGTAAATCCTGTCCAAACTCTCACTTATAAACCCGGAAATTTCCCGACCGCACCAGCGCTTCCTCATCCCATTCATTTGGTTGCCAGGCGCGCACATAAATCAACGGGTCGCGTTCATTGAAATCGACCAGTAAAAACAGATACCCCTCATCTGCGTAGGTTGTTGACGCATAGCTTTGACGCATTTCAACGCCGTAGACATTCTGAGCATTGTTCTTCTTTACGATATCAAAGGAGCCGAAGTCAAGGAAGATGTCCTTTTGGATGTCAAAAACTCTCTTCTGGCGTCTCAAGTAGTCCTGTTTGCTGAGCTTGATGTATTCATAATCCGGTTCCGCTGCCAACTTGCGATATTGAATCGCATTCTCTGGAAGTTTCTTGCGCATGATTTTCCGGCCAACCAGGATCAGCGCGTCCTCGGCGAAAATTAAGTCTACGGTTTCGATGTCGCGGGTTAAGTAGGCCGTGCGGTATTTCTCCACAAACTTGATGATCTCCTGGCGGTTGCCCCAATCCTTGCCAAATTTGGATTGCTCGACAAAATGCTGATACATCTTTGCCGTGATGCTCAGGTTGAGGTCGAGCAGCTCGCCTTTATCCGAAAAGTCGAGCACCAGATATTCCGTCGACTGTTTGTGGATACTCGGATAATCGTGCAGGACTCTGAGCTTGCGTAGCTCATAGCCGGAGCGGGTTTTGCGAATTGCAGCAGTCACTTCCCGGTCAAGCGGTTTGGGGTGATTGTACTTGAGATAGTTTAAAATCTTTAACCGCAGAAAGGGATCGTTTTGATAGAGGCGGTTAACCTCGGCGGTGTTGTTTTTTGCAAGAACATCCAGAAACTGCGCGGTCGATTGGGTGATTTTTGCTGCCGCTGGAACCTGGCCTTCAAACTTTAAACTAAGGTTCCAATTCTTTGCGGCGGTCAGATCCGGCTTAATGACCTGTTTTGGAGAAGAATACAAACGGACGGTTCTGTCCGCTTGAAACGTCGGCTTATTCACCAGCGACCATAAATCCCCGACCACGCTGTATTCGCTGCGGGATTCGTAGTAAGCGTACTTGATACTCAGTTTGAGCGATTCAAATTTGGTGCTGGCGCCCAACAAACTGAAGGTCGCCAGCCCGTCGCGGCCCTGCACCGCCGCCTGGTTGGAACCGTCCCAGAAAGTAAAATCCAGCAGCGAAACCGGTGAGCCGGAATGGGTAAGCCGTAAGGTGATCTCCCGCTCCTTTTGCGAGATTCTTTCATCCTTGATAAGTGAAAAGGTGGTGTTGAGAATAATGCGGTTGATACGCGCGGGAAGTTCTGTGGTGTAATTGACGCCGCCGAAAACCACGTTCTGATCCGGAAGGGAGTTTAACAGCACAGTGGCAAAATAGGTCAACTTTAGAGCAAACGCCAGATTACCGGCTTGTTCGTACTCCTGTGCTTTACGCGCCATTTCGGCTATTAACCGTTTCCGCTCGAAAAAGATTCTGTCGACCTCGGACTTTTTCAGGTAACAAAAAACTTCGATTTCACCGGCAGGCGTTGGCTTTTTTAGGGTTTGCACATTCTTGAGCGTGGCTGTACTATGCGTACGCAAAATAGTTTTAACGTCTTCATCCAGTCCATCTGCGGATTCTCTGATTTTGCGCTCAAATGAGCTGGCCACCCGCACGGCGATCTGCCCGGTCAGCTCAGCCAGCGCCTGATCGCGCGCCTCGGTCGCGTCCTGCGAAACTCCGCTGCCGTAGTAGTAGTCCCCGGAGCGAATAATAGCGTTTTTGTTAACCGTTTGGCTGAAGACCGATGTTACGAAAAGTAAAAGATAGA
>JBHHWX010000894.1:0-1874 GCA_046756745.1 bacterium
CGCCCCGGGGACGGGGCTTAGAGCTTATTCTGAGTTTTCGGTCAGACACTAATTACCGTAACTGACCGGTTACCCTGATGGCAATTTTCGCCTTGACTAACGTCTCCCGGTTGGTTATATTGAAGCGTGAATAAACATGGAAGTTAAACGATGCCCAGAAACCTCAGAACCAACAATTCGAATGTCAAATTCAAAGCGGGGGATTCGATATGGAGGAACGTGTTTAACTCGGACTTGAATCAGAAAGAAACCATCTTCAGCATTCTCAAAAAAATACCGCTTTTTAAAGGGATGGGCAAGTCTGAGCTGCGTGAGTTTGATAGGATTATCCACCGGCGCCGCTTTAAAGAAGAAGAGACTATTTTTTGGGAAGGCGAGCCGGGCGTGGGTATGTACATCGTGCAGGAAGGCTCAGTCGCCATTTACCAAAAGTCCGGGCATACTGAGAAAGAGGTTTTGGCGCGTTTGAACCGCGGCGAATTTTTCGGCGAGCTGGCGCTTCTGGATGAATCACCGCGCTCTGCTACGGCCACCGCTCTCGAAGACTCGAAGATACTCGGGCTGTATCGCCCCGACCTCATGAGCCTGATCGAACGCAAACCGAGATTGGGAAACAAATTTCTGTTTCAACTGGCCATGCTGATCGGAGAACGCTTAAAACATACCAACAAAGAGCTGCAAACGCTTTGGAACAAACTGGAAGACTCCAAAGTCATCACCTAAACATGGATGTTCCCACTCAAAACTTAACCATCCGCTTCAATCCCAAAAGCGTCAGACGCATCATAAAATGGGCGATCTTTTTGTCGATACTTCTTGCCCTTTTTCTTGTGGTGCCGGAATTGACGACAGTCGTCAATGTCATGGTTTTTGCGCTTTTTTTCGCCTTTCTGCTGGATCCGGTGGTTAATTTTTTCGAAAACCACGGCGTCGATAGGCTGCTTGCTGTTCTTTTCGTTTTCCTGTTTTTGCTTTGCTGCGGAATCATGGCCTTCGAGTTTTTATCCCCGGTCATTTCGCACGAAATCCAGGAAATGAGTACCGGTATCGACAGCGAGGCGTCTATGAACGTGATCCTATTGATCCAACAAAAATTAGGCGACAAGATTCCGTTCTTAAATAATCCACGCGTACAGGAGGCTATAAAAAATCAGATCGAAACCTTAGCATTAAAAAGCATGTCGATTCTGGTGAATTTGCTCTCGACGGTTGTTAGCCTGATCATGGTGGCCTTTGTCACGTTTTTCTTTTTGAAAGACGGCCGGCGGATGAAAAAAGTTGTGGTGAGCTGGGTGCCCAATCGTTATTTTGAAATGTCGCTTATTATTCTCCATAAAACCGGCATGCAGTTAGGGCGTTACCTTCGAGGCCAACTGCTGGTGGCGTCCATCGTCGGCGCCTTGAGTATCACTGCCTTGTATCTGCTGGATATTCGATATTACTTTTTTATCGGCGCCATGGCCGGACTCGCCAATATGATTCCCTATTTTGGCCCGCTTGTGGGCGCGATTCCGGCAGTGATTATCGCATTTCTCGACAGTGGAGGCTCTTTCGGCGCGGTAGCGGCTGTAGCAGTGGCTTTTGCCAGCATTCAACTCTTTGAAAACGTGTTCGTCTCTCCGTTTATCGTATCAAAAAGCGTGGAGCTCCATCCACTAACCATCATTATCGCCATCCTTATCGGAGGGCAGCTCTGGGGCATATTTGGAATGCTGCTTGCGGTTCCGACGACGAGCATCATCAAAGTCACTTCACAGGAGTTGTATTGGGGACTGAGGAATTACCGGATATTGTGAAGCTTGAAAGGGATTAACTAAACTAACTAACATTTCTCACTTCGCGGAATTGCCTTAACCAACTGTAAATAATTATCA
>JBHHWX010000895.1:0-1870 GCA_046756745.1 bacterium
TGCAAAAGGTCAGATTATCGGAAATCCTCGCACGTTTGCTTTGGGAGATGTGGAAAGCGCCTGGGGAAAATGTGACGTCGTTGTCGAAGGGAACTGTGATATTGGCGGACAGGAGCACGTTTATCTGGAAACTCAGCGCGCGCGCGCTGTGCCTTTGGAAGGTGGTAACTTTCGTATTCATTCATCAACTCAAAGTCCTTACGCCGTACAAAAGACCGCAGCCAAAATACTCGGCGTGCCGCACCACAAAATTGAAGTGGACGTCAAACGGCTCGGCGGCGGATTTGGCGGTAAGGAGGATCAGGCTACCCACTGGGCTTGTCTGGCGGCGCTTGCAGCCTGGCACACGAAAAAGCCGGTTGAGCTGGTTTTGCCGCGGCACCAGGATATGGAAATGACCGGCAAACGCCATCCCTATTCATCCGACTTCAAAATCGGCTTAACGAAAGACGGCAAGATTTTGGCTTACGATGTCAAACATTATCAAAACTCTGGCGCCGCCGCCGATCTTTCGACTGCGGTTTTGGAAAGAACGTTGTTCCACAGCACCAATTCATATTTCATCCCTAATGTGAGAATTTTTGCTGCCTGCTGCCGGACCAACTTGCCTCCGAATACAGCCTTTCGGGGGTTTGGAGGACCGCAAGGGATGTTTGTCATTGAGAGCGCCATTGCGAAGGCAGCGGAAACACTGGGAATGCCAGTAGAAGAGCTCCAATTTAAAAACTTGCTGAAAGAAAACGACCTCTTCCCGTATGGGCAGCAGGTTCACGACGCGCGAGGCAAACGCACCTGGGAAGAAGCCAGCAAAACATACAACTTAAAAGCGATTCAGAGGCGTATTGCCAAATACAACAAAACCCATTTTGAAACTAAAAAAGGATTGGCGGTGATGCCAATCTGCTTCGGCATTTCCTTTACCTCGACTTTTTTGAATCAGGCCGGGGCTTTAGTGCACGTTTACACCGACGGCAGTATCAGCGTCTCAACCGGCGGGATTGAGATGGGCCAGGGCCTCATCACAAACCTTGCGAAAATTGCTGCAAAGGCCTTTGGAATTCATGAGGAGCGTGTGAAAGTCGAGAGTACGAACACGACGCGCATCGCCAACATGTCCGCCAGCGCTGCCAGCGCCACCACGGATTTAAATGGCAATGCCACATTAATTGCTGCCGGACAAATATTGGACCGCTTAAAATCGTTAGCTGCCCAGGAATTAGGTTTGCCACATAAGGAAAAGATCATAATTCAAAATGAAAAAGTTTTATTTGAGGGTAAAGAGACGGGCTGGAATTGGGAAAAATTGATTCAAACGGCTTATTTGAACCGTATTGCACTTTCAGCTCATGGATTTTACGCCACTCCTGGCATTTGGTTTGATAAAGACAGGGAAAAGGGCCACCCGTTTGCCTACCATGTTTTCGGCACGGCTATTTTTGAAGTCACCGTCGACTGCCTGCGCGGAACTTACGATATCACTTGCGCGAAAATTGTGCACGACCTCGGGCGCCCGATTAACGAGCTGGTTGATAGAGGTCAAATAGAAGGGGGCCTGGCCCAGGGTCTCGGCTGGATGACGTTAGAAGAATTGAAATTTGACGAAAAAGGCAAATATCTTTCCAACACCCTCGCGACTTATAAGTTGCCGGATGTTTATTTTATGCCGGATGTTTTGGAAGTAAAATTGCTTGAAAGCGCCGCCAATCCGCGCGGGCCGTATGGCACCAAGGCGGTCGGCGAGCCGCCGCTGATGTATGGGATCGGTGTCTTTTTCGCTATTCGCGACGCTATGCGCGCCTTTCGCCCGGACGCAGAGTTTGCGTTTGACCCGCCTTTGACTCCTGAGAAAGTTTTGATTCAGTTGCATGCG
>JBHHWX010000896.1:0-1870 GCA_046756745.1 bacterium
TCGCGACCGGTGTGCCGTTTGCTTGGGTTTGGCTTCGGAATAGGAAAGAATAAAGGCGGTATTCATAAATAGAATGGAATTTTTGTAATAATCTCTGTAACTATCTAACGAAGCGTCGCCTCAAACCCCGTGGGATAGATTATCCAATGGGGCAAACCGACAAGAGGCCGCCCACAAAAATGAACTCCCACAGAAATTTATTTTTTTCATTTAATTCTGTGGGATTTCCACTTCTGTGGGCGAGAAAAAATTTGCACGAATAATTCGGTTGCATGTTTACCAAAATCTTCTATAATTTATGAAAAAGAAGTTCGAGGAAATGGGCGATGAGCTTCGCTCGGAGTACGATTTGGTTGAATTGCTGAAGGGGGGAGTTAAAGGCAAATATGTTGAAAGGTATAAAGCTGGGACAAACTTGGTACTGCTTGAGCCTGATATTGCAAAAGCTTTTCCTGATGAGAAAACAGTCAATAAAGCCCTTCGCCTTGTTATGGAACTTGGAAAAATTCAACAGAAAAAAGGAATCAAGGCAACATAAAGAGAACCATGATAGCATACGATGACTGGCAAAAGCAGCACCCCGATAAGGCGCCATTGCTCGCAGCTTGCGTAGCAGCCGTTCGCAGCGTCGTGCCGGATGCTGGAGTTGTTCTTTATGGCTCCGTCGCGCGTGGCGAAGAGACGGCTGACTCGGATGTGGACCTCTTGGTTCTGGTGCCGCAAGAAGTGACGTCGGAATTAAGAAAAATGGTGCACGATCAATTGTATGAAATCGATTTAGAATACAACCAGGTCGTCACTTCAATTATTCGCCAGCGGAAAGCATGGGAGTCTCCGCCTTTAAATTATACCCCTTTGTACAGGTCGATCAAGAATGAAGGCGTGTTATTGTGACGGATGAACAAAGAAATATTATCGAACTCAGATTAGAGCGCGCAAACGAATCATTGGATGCAGCTAAAGTCCTGGAAGATAATCACCATTATATCGCGGCCGTTAATCGATTGTATTATGCTTGTTTTTATGCAGTTACTGCACTTCTCGAAACTCGAAAATTAAGCTCATCAAAACATTCAGGCGTGATCTCTCTATTTAATCGTTATTTTGTAAAAACAGATATTGTTAGCAAAGAGCTGGGCAAATTTTATAAACGTTTATTTGGCTTACGACTTGATGGCGATTATGCCGATTTTGTAGACTTCTCCGTAGATGAAGTTGACGACCTGTATCAATCCGCAGCGGACTTCGTAGAAAAAATTTCACAAATCGTAAAGAAGGAATTGCAAGAATAAGCTACAAATTCGGGTCTATGTTGTTTTGTGTGGGTAAAGTTGAGAGCGTGAAGTGGTAAAATTTCGCTTGACAATGAGACCGTAAAAACACATAATCCATTGTTGTATGTGAATCAGATCCGGGCTCGAATTGGGTTGAGATTATGGTGCACGCAACGCACATTTACAGAATCATTTGACGGGAAAATCATAATGTTTCTCATATGAGAAACATGAGCAATCGCGCTCCAAAATAGATGTTTCTTGATTGAGAAACATCTTATTTCTCATATAAGAAACATTTGGCATTTCGCTTTCAATTTCCGAATATGTTTCTCTATTGAGAAACATTTCACTTCAAAAATGGTCGATATATGGGATTTATGCGGCAATATGCATGATCGTGCATACGACGGCTTAATCCCAAGTTATGCAAGTATAAGTTTAGTCAAACCCTGAATCACATATTCAGAAGGGATTTTTCTTGCAAAAGATACTGGCGAAAAGAGAAGAAGTCCAAATAAGGGATCGGGTTCTAAAGGTATGCGCGCACGGCGAGTGCGAGTCAAACAGGATTTGGGATTTCCCAACGTGTTGGA
>JBHHWX010000897.1:0-1863 GCA_046756745.1 bacterium
TGAGAAGCGCTCGCAAAGACATCAAAAATCGAGTTTTCGGTCAATCACTAGATAGTTACAACATTAATCTTCCAGTCCGTAGCGTTCGATTTTATTGAGCAGCCCCCGGCGGCTCAGTCCCAAGCTTTTCGCGGCTTTGGTGCGATTGCCAGCATATTTTTTCAACGCCTCGGTGACCCGAAGTCGCTCCAATTGCTCTACAGCCTGATCCAATCTCATGTTTTGCCAGTCCGGCATCATGAACGGCTGAGCCGTTGCACTGTGCAGCTCTTCAGGGAGCAGCTCTGCATCGACCCGTGTTGTGCCGGGATCGGCTAACACCACACAGTGCTCGATAGTGTTTTCTAACTCGCGTACATTCCCGGGCCAGGGGTGCTGCTGTAAGAGATGAACCGTCTCTTTACTCAATCCTTCTATGGGTTTTCCGAGCGACTCGGTGTATTTTTTTAAAAAGTGCTCGGCCAGAATGAGAATGTCTTCACGCCGGTCGCGCAGAGGAGGGAGCTTGACTGTGACCACTTTCAGCCGAAAGAAAAGATCTTCACGAAAGGCGCCTTCTCTAACGGATTCAGTCAAGTCCTTGCTTGCAGCCGTGATAATACGCACGTCTACTTTTTCCGTTTTCGTACTGCCCACAGACCGGACTTCGCTTTCCTGGATGACCCTCAAGAGTTTGGCCTGCAGCGTGGAGCTGGTGTTGTTGATTTCGTCCAAAAAGATCGTGCCGGCGTCGGCCACTTGAAACAGCCCCTTTTTGCTTTCGGTGGCGCCGGTAAATGCGCCGCGTACGTGCCCGAACAGCTCGCTTTCCAACAGGTTCTCCGGCAGCGCCCCGCAGTCGATGGCCACGAAGCGTTTGTTTTTTCGCGGGCCGTTGTAATGGATAGCGCGCGCGATCAACTCTTTTCCGGTTCCGCTTTCGCCCTGAATGAGCACGCGCGCATCTGTGGGGATAATTTTTTCCAGCAGTTTAAAAACTTTGTCCATAGCCGGGCTGCGACCGACGATTTCTGTGAAACTGTATTTTCTCTCGACTTCTTTCCGGAGATGAACGTTTTCTTCTTTAAGCTGGCGCAGCAAACGGGCATTTTCCAAAACCGGCGCGGATTGCGAGGCGATGATGTTGAGCACACGCATATCATTCTCGGTGAAGTTGTGCTCATCCTGAGTATGCAGAACCAACACCCCGATGATTTCGCCTTTGGTTTGAATGGGAACCGCCAGCACGGATTTTAAAGGCAATCCGATTAACTTCAATCCTTTGAAGCGATGGTCTTGCAAAATGTCGTTTTCGAAAAGCGGCTTGCGGTTTTTCAAAACCCAGCCGGCAAACATCATACATGACTTTTGAATGAGGGGTTCATGGGTTTTACTGCCATGACGGACCAGCGTGGTAAAACGTTCTTCGGGTATTGTCTCGTCTTTCGAAAGCAAAATCGAACCGTGATCGGCATGAGTAAGCGCTGTGGCTTCTTCGAGGATAGTGTTGATAATGCTGTCCAAATCAGAGGCTGAGGTTATCGCCAGCGCCAACTTGTGTAGAGATTGCAGCTCGCTTAAGGTCCCGGAAGATTTATTTGCGTGTTCTTTTGCCGTCATAGTTAAATGTAACAGCTTATGGTAGGATTGTCAAGGTTTTTAAGAGCGCTTATCGGGCATGAAAAATTAATTTAGGAACGAGAACTAAATAATTTACCCATTTCACGACTCGATCCAACACGGTTTGTATCCGTGTTTTTGTGGCTGCTGAGCACAAACTTCACAATACACTGTTACAAACAGTGTAGGATCAAATGGGTAAGTTATTGAGTGTCTGAACGAAAACGAACCCTCCCTGTCTTTCCCGCCTGCTCTTAGCGGGAA
>JBHHWX010000898.1:0-1849 GCA_046756745.1 bacterium
AAGAGGGGAGAGACAAGCCAGGAAAAATGATGCAAGTGTTGCAACCTCTACTGTTGCCGCCATCCGTCCCCATGTTGAAGGCAAGGTTTCGGAAAACCTGAAAGAGCTGGTTACCGGAGGAGATGGGGTATGGGAGCAGGCTGCCGATGAATATTATCCGATGATGAAGGCTGTCGCCCGTTCGCTTGCTCCGGGATATACGACCGCCGCAGAGGAGAGGCGCAGGCAAATTGCCGCGGTAAAACCGGATATGCGAGTCAAGGCAGCGAAAACATCCGGTAAGAAAAAGGGAGGGAAAAAGTGACCGAGAAATATATAACAAAGCTTGGCAGTTTAAAAGCCGGCGACCTGGGACTGCTTCGCACCCATGCGGGGCAGAGACTCGATGAGACGCTGGGAGGATTCGATCTGTTTACCGGTCTCTGGTGGCCGTTGCGGCAAGAGAGCAAAAAAGCTCCCCGGCGCAAAGTAGCCTGGCTGATCGCCAAACTTTACGCCTTTCGTCCGATTGCGCACTCACCAGGGGAAACACTTGCCAGACAACTTAGCAAATGCCAACCCGGCAAAGAGACCGAGAAAAAGCGGTTCAGGCAGCGATTCGACAGGATGTTACTAACATCTCTTGATCATATGGAAGCAGAATTGCGCTGGGCCTTAGACCTGCTCCATGCAAATAATCTGAAATTGGATTGGGTGAGATTGACGAATGACCTCTCCCTCTGGGAAAGATCATCCAAACGGTTTGGATGGGCCGAAGATTTTTTAAAAGCACACAAGGAGGAACGCGATGTTGATTGAAATTCATATGATTCAGAACCATGCTCCGGCCAACCTGAACCGGGATGACCTGGGGGCCCCGAAAACCTGTTACTTCGGCGGGGTTTTGCGCTCCCGTATTTCCAGCCAGTGCATTAAGCGCAGTATTCGTATGAGCGAAGGATTCAGCTCGTTACTTGGGGGGGTGCGCACAAGGCGGTTGGCGCAACTGGTGGCCGGAAGTGGTCCGGGCACAACTGAGTTCGATAGGGCAATGAAGATTCTCAAAACCTGTGGCATTGCCCCAAAAAAGAATAAAGGAAGTGATGACGAAGAAAACAACAAGGATAAGAGTGCGGGACTTGTTTACACAAGCAGGACAGCAGTATCTGAAATGTCGAAACTCTTAAAAGAAAGTAAATCCGATAAAGAAACAGCAAAGAAATTCGCTGAATTGATAGCCAGGCATACTGATGTTCCCGATATAGCCCTCTGCGGCAGGATGCTTGAACCGGATAAAGCAGGAAAAGATTCTTGGAAAGGGCTTGATCTGACAGTAGAAGCGGCGCTCCAGGTCGCTCACGCCATTTCCACCCATGAGGCCCGGCCTGAGGTGGATTATTTTGTGGCTGCCGACGACATCCCCGGCGAGGATGCAGGCGCAGGCTATGTAAACGAGGCGATGTTTGCCTCAGCCTGTTTCTATAAGTATTTTTCAATTCACTGGAAAACGCTGGTAGAGAATCTCAAGGGTTTTGGAGATGACCAGGAAAAGCTGGCCGCCCATACTGTAGGCGCGTTTATTCGGGGGGCTACACTGGTCAATCCTACCGGCAAGCAGAACAGCTTTGCCGCCCATAACCTGCCCGACGGCATCCTGATAGAAATCAAGAACTCACCGGTAAGTTACGCCAACGCCTTTGCCCGGCCGGTAGAAACAGACAGCCGGGATCTCGTTTCACAAAGCATTGCGCAACTCGGACAATACATTCATGATATCGATACCGGCTACGGTAAGCCTGCACAACGGTTCTGGTTTTCTCCCAACCTCAAGAACTCATTAGCTGTGGTGGAAGACAAGCAGGAGAAATAC
>JBHHWX010000899.1:0-1848 GCA_046756745.1 bacterium
ACTCCTACTCATACTCGTACGCTTACTCGCTTTTCAAAGACTCCAGGAGCGAGTAAGAGTAAGAGCGTGGAGGTCATTTGACCTGATGAGAAATCGGCAGGAATGATCCAACACGGTCTGTGTCCGTGTTTTGACTAAGGTTCGGAATGACAGCGATTGCCCTAATTTAAGAATTATTGAGGCGTTAGAAAAAATCAAAAAAATAGTTTCATTATTGATCTTTTGGTTGTATAATCCCTCATCCATTCTGAATCAGGCTACTAAACCGATCTGCCAACTTTTGTTCTCAACGGCAACACCCAGGGGAAATCTCAGCAAGCCT
The DNA here is from genome assembly GCA_046756745.1 of bacterium. GTDB lineage: Bacteria > Zhuqueibacterota > Zhuqueibacteria > Oceanimicrobiales > Oceanimicrobiaceae > JBHHWX01. Next base: position 323 of record JBHHWX010000899.1, read on the forward strand.
GAAAATAACGTAAGGGTTTATCCATTTAACCTGCGTAGTGATTCGATTCGAGCGCGCCTGAGCGGTGCCATCTTTTTTTTATTCTTTTTTTGTAACTATCTAGCGAAGCTCCACCTCAAACCCCGTGGGATAAATTGGACTTATTCAAGTTTCGCTTCAGTTCAGTCTGAATAGGAAAAACGGTAAATTAAAATCTCCACAAAAGTATCCAACGGGGCAAACATAGGTCTGTTGTAAAGGTTTTGAGTTCTCAATATCTTAGCCCTTGGTACTGGAGTGCAACGCTTTAGCGTTGCAGCTTTCATTGAAACAGTGCAAAACTAAAGTTTTGCACTCCCAAGCTTCTCACGCCTGAATAGTTACCTTTTTTTGATATATTCGCGGTTCTCTCTCGATACCTCTTCCGAAAGAGCGCCTGTTATCGCTGAATCAGATAGCGGCCCGGATATCTTAACAGGCGCCGATCTTTAACTGCGAAATTGCACTAATCCTCATAGGAGGAAGTTCAATGAGACTTAGTCCACAAAGTATTCGACCGTTTCCATCAGGCGGATAATAACGGAAACCACGATGGCGCCGGCATTGGGTTGGCGTTGACAAAGGAATTGGTGGAGCTGCATCACGGAGAAATTAGCGTGGTACATTTTCCCCTTGATTAGTTTCTCACAATTTAACATATTACATAATTCTTATGACTATTATAGGGAATTTAGGGAAATATCATGAAGACTGGTGAAATTACAATTCGAGTAGGTAAGGAAGCTGCGAATGTATATCTGTCTGCTTCGGATGAAGATCGACGTAAGCTGGACTTACTGCTGAGTTTAAAGCTTAACGATGCAACCAAAACGACCGGCTCTCTCAAAGGCGTAATGCGAGAAATAAGTCAGAAGGCACAAGAGCGAGGTCTCACGCCAGAAATTCTACAATCGCTTCTCGATGAGTCGTAAACCACGCTATGTGTTCGACACCAATGTGGTCGTCAGGTGCAGTACTGTTTGAACAAGGAAGTCCTGGGCAGTCGATTTACAAGGCGCTGGACCGCGGTGAGATACTTCTTTCGGAAGAAGTCGCCCAAGAAATCAACGAGGTCTTGAGTCGGGAAAAGTTCAGTCGTTATGTTACTTCAGAAGAAAGGGAGTTGTTTCTCCAATGGTTCATTCGAGAGGTACGACTAGTAGAAGTCACCGAGAAGATTCAGGTATGTCGTGACTCTAAGGATGACAGGTTTTTGGAGCTTGCGGTCAGCGGAAAGGCTTCGCATCTCATTACTGGTGATGAAGATTTGCTGGCATTGAATCCGTTCCGAGGAATTCACATTCTCACGCCAAAGGAGTTTCTGGATTCCTTGGTCTCGGACAAAAGCTAAGAACGGCGCTACTGCTCCTACCACATTCCCCCCAAATGTCCCACCATCGCGCACCTTTGTCCTGCCAGCGTTAGCAAAACCCTTCTCATTTTATCTAAATTATCGCAGCACAGGATTTAACAATCGCAAATGATGGAACACGGATTTAACAGATAGA
>JBHHWX010000900.1:0-1844 GCA_046756745.1 bacterium
ATCGTAGATTTTCCCCCTTGCCATTTTATAGAATCGTGGACCGTCCCATCAAGAATAGACTCGCTATCTCGACGCTCGCCCAACAAACTCTCCGAGTTTGTATAATTGCTCGTTCTATGGATAAAGCACATGAACGTGCCTTTCCGTTCTTCGTGGCATGCTGAATCGTTATTGCCCTATTACGTTTTCTATTGCATCAGCCTTACATTTAACTTTTTTTAATGACCTAATATAACTCATTGAATAATATGGATATTGTCTCTATTACATTGCGCCATGATTGCGTTAGATTTTTATTATGGCGCAATCATTTCCGTATTTTCCGGATACCATAGCGCTGCCCTCGTTGCTCCGATCTTGTAGATTTTGTCTTCTTTTTTTGGTTCCGCCACTAATTTTTGTACCTGATCCTTCGACAAAGCAGGAAGAACCTGCATAAGCTCATCCCCTACCCTTCCGTTCTTTTTATTATCAAGCAACATCCATATCGCCCTATTTTTATCCTCGCAAGGCCTCAGTTCCCTCATTGAGCAGGGCGAGGTAATCGTCATAGACGAACAGCTTACCTCGCTTTTTTCCGGTGGCTTCCCGCAGAATACCCAATCCCACCAAATGATCAACGGATTTGCGTACCGTCGGGGCAGATAGGCCCAGGTCCTTGGCCGAGATCGGGACAGATAGGATCGGTTTTGATTGCAGATATTGATGGACTCTGAGCGCGGAGGCTGCCGGTCGGCCAAGTTTCTCGATCTTCCTCCGGTCCTGCTCGAAGATGGCTAGAATCCGGCGCGCAGCTTCCGCCGCTTGTTCCGATGTCTCCTTGACGCCGGTAAAGAAAAATTCCAGCCAGGCCTCCCAATCGCCATTTTCGCGCACTCTTTGCAGTAAATCGTAATATTGCTGCCGGTGCGTTTTGAAAAACAGGCTGAGATAAAGGATCGGTTGACGCAAGACCCCCTGTGCACACAAGAGGAAGGTGATGAGCAATCGGCCTAATCGTCCGTTGCCATCCAAAAATGGATGAATACTTTCAAACTGGATATGGATCAGCGCCGCCTTGATCAGCACGGGGAGTTTTGATTCTTCCTCATAGAAGAACTTCTCAAGAGCAGCCATGCAGTCCTTCACCTTATCGGGCGGAGGAGGAACAAAGGCCGCATTCCCCGGCCGTGTGCCGCCGATCCAGTTCTGGCTCCTCCGGAATTCACCGGGCTGTTTAGTGCTTCCTCTGCCCTTCGATAAGAGAATGTCGTGGATTTCCCGGATCAGGCGCAGCGATAACGGAAACCCGCCGCGCAACCGCTCCAGCCCGTAATTCATTGCCGAAACATAGTTAGAAACTTCCTGGACATCGTCGAGCGGAACACCGGGGATCTCCTCGTTCTCGAATAAAAGCAGATCGGAAAGCGACGATTGTGTCCCTTCAATCTGAGAAGACAACAGCGCCTCCTTGCGTATGTACATGTAGAGGAATAGTGGTGTGTCCGGCAGGATGGAGGCAATACCGTCAAGCCGCCCAAGCGCTTGATTGGCGTCTTCCATCAAACCATAAAGCGCATCCAGGCGTAGCGGGACTTTCGGTGGCAGCGGCGGTGGCAAATAGGCACGTACCTGCTCCCCGTCGACAGCGGTCAGGATAAAATCTCCGACTCTTTTTCCCTTTCTTAAGCCTGCCACTTGAGAAACGATCCTTTCTTAAGCAATCTTACTAAGAAAGGATAACTCATTAAGCTTTCTTTGTGAAGTGTTTTTTAAGAAACCTATGGGGTAGACCTTCAATGCTTTATTCCTTTGATGATCTCTTCCGTCGAAGGTTGCTCTTTGGAGTAGGCAATCTGTTCACC
>JBHHWX010000901.1:0-1836 GCA_046756745.1 bacterium
AAAGACCTGGTCCAACTTGTAAATGACCAAATTACTTACTGGGATTTTGCCAAGAATCAGAGATATGGTCTCAACATAGTCAAAGAGAAATTCGGTGTCTATCCGGAGCAAATAGTTGATCTATTGGCATTGATGGGCGATTCCGTCGACAACATTCCTGGTGTCAAAGGGATCGGCCGGAAGACCGCCGTTCGTCTTTTGAATGAGTTTCGAAATCTCGAAGACATCTACGAGAACATTCATTCCTTAGGGAACCTGGCGATTCGAGGTGCAAGCGCGATCAAAAATAATCTTATAGCAGGTCGAGGGATGGCGAAGCTATCGAAACGGTTGGCTTCGCTTGCTTTGGACGTACCTGTTGTCAGCGATATCAGATTATTGGCTAATAGAGGGGCGAAGAAAAATCTAATTGAACCATTATTTGGACAGTTAGGCTTTGAAAGAATCCTGGACCGCATTCCGAAATGGAACCCTAGGAAGGCAGCGGGATACTCCCGTTTTGGATAACATCCATGCCAAAAATCAGTTGACTTTCTTAAGTTTTACGGTTATATTTTCATCGTACATATTGACCGTCCATTCTGTTAATCAGACAAATTTTGAGTAGAAAGAGACAGAGTTCAGACTGGGAGTGGCTTAATTCTCGCTATAGCTGAGGAGGCGGGGCATGAGAGAAGATGAAATAAAGCGTTTGGTGAAGATTGTCGAAGAAAGTGATATTGCTGAATTAACGATCTCACGGTGGGGCAGGAGCATCAAGATTACCAAGACCGTGCGTGATTCCAATTCTTTCGTTAATCCGGCTGCGGTTCCGATGCATTCCCTCCCCTCAACTCAGCCGCACGAAGGGGCTAATTCTGCTACCGCAGAAAGGAGTGTGGAGGAACCAACCAAAACTCAAAGCAGCAGTGCGGTGGAGATAAAGGCGCCGATGGTAGGGACCTTTTATCGCGCGCCAGCCCCGGACGCCGATCCCTATGTTGAAACTACTCAAAGAATAAAAAAGGGTCAGGTTTTGTGCATTATCGAAGCCATGAAACTGATGAACGAGATCGAATCTGAATACGACGGCAAGTTATTGGAAGTCCTGGTAGAAAACGGTCAGCCTGTAGAGTACAATCAACCTCTTTTTCGCATTGAAGTTAGTTAGGCGTTACTTCGCATCATCCTGAGTCGAAATCATTGTTCAAGAAGATCTTAATTGCTAACCGGGGAGAGATTGCCCTCCGAGTCATCCGAGCTTGTAAAGAATTAGACATTGCCACGGTTGCGGTTTACTCGGAAGCCGACGCCGATTCATTGCATGTACGTTTTGCTGATGAAGTTGTCTGCATCGGTCCCGGCCCAAGTAACCAAAGCTATCTACAAATCCCACGCATCATAAGCGCCGCAGAGGTGACAAACTCCGAAGCTATTCACCCGGGATATGGCTTCCTCGCCGAAAATGCAAACTTCGCCGAGATCTGTGCCTCTTGTGACATCAAGTTCATCGGTCCCAGTCCCGAGATGCTCGAAAAGATGGGGAATAAGTCCTTTGCCAAGGAGACCATGAAGGCCGCCGGTGTGCCGGTCGTGCCGGGAAGCGATGGGGTACTCAGGGATTTGAATGACGCCAGAAGGATCGCAAATGAAATTGGGTACCCTGTCATCATTAAGGCGTCCGCCGGTGGGGGCGGCCGAGGTATGCGCATCGTCAGAAATGAAGGCTCTTTGGAAATGGCTATCAATACGGCTCGTAGTGAAGCCGAGACGGCCTTTGGCGATCCCGCTTTGTATATGGAGAAATATTTCGAGAATCCGCGCCACATTGAAGTTCAGCTCCTGGCGGACGAGCAT
>JBHHWX010000902.1:0-1825 GCA_046756745.1 bacterium
GGTGAATAGTCATGAACCCTGACAGAGTTTTTCAACAGAGTCAGTGATGCCGTCAACAAAACGAAGAAGGGATATCCGTCATCTGTTATCACACTTTACTTTTTCATAACAACAAAAATATTGATTTTGGAAGCAATATTCTTTATACTTCCGTTAAATCCGTGTCATCCGCGTTCTATTTTTTTATACTTTTTTCAGTCGGACGTCAGTCAGGTGTCTGACAAGCCTGACCGATGCAAACAATTAGTGGTAATAACCTAAACAAACCTGAATGCACCAACGAATAATAACCATGAGGAGTGCTCGAGTATGAAAACATTTCTGGTCACAGGAGGGGCCGGCTTTATCGGGAGCAACTACATACGGTATATGCTCCGCAAACACAAGGATGTGAAAATCATCAATCTGGATAAGCTGACCTACGCAGGGAACCTAGATAACCTGCGGGAGGTCGAGAAGGATTCCAGGTATGAATTCATCCACGGCGATATCTGCGACGAACGCCTGATAAGCGAGCTGATGCCACGGGTTGATGTGGTGGTCAATTTTGCCGCGGAAAGTCACGTAGATCGTTCTATCGGCTCTCCGGATGATTTTATCAAAACCGATATCTTCGGAGCGTTTGTGCTTTTGGAGGCGTCGCGTCGAAACCGGATCGAACGATTCATTCAAATCAGTACCGACGAGGTGTACGGCAGTATAGAACGCGGCGCTTTTAACGAGGGCCACACGTTGAAGCCCTCCAGCCCCTATTCGGCGTCGAAAGCCGGGGCCGATCGCATCGCCTACTCCTATTATGTGACCTACGAGCTGCCGGTCCTGATTACCCGCTGCTCGAACAACTTTGGGCCGTACCACTATCCGGAGAAGCTGATCCCGTTGTTTGTCACCAATGCGTTACAGAACAAGCCGCTGCCCATCTACGGCGACGGCAAAAATGTACGCGACTGGATTTACGTTGAAGACCACTGTGATGCTATCGATTTTATCTGTGAACATGGTAAAATAGGCGAAGAATATAATGTCGGAGGCGGCAACGAAAAAACCAATCTCGAAATCACCGAATTTATCCTAACCATGCTCGAAAAGCCCAAAAGCCTCATGAATTTCGTGACCGACCGTTTGGGTCACGACCGCCGCTATGCATTAGACTGCACGAAATTGCATGCCTTGGGTTGGCAGCCCAGTCATCGCTTTGAAGACGCGCTGGATAAAACCATCAAATGGTATATTGAGAACCGCTGGTGGTGGGAAAAAATAAAAAGCGGCGAATATTTGGAGTATTACAAAAACCAATACAACATCAATTTATAGGGGGCGCCATGGGACTCGAACAAAAAATTAAAGACAAACAAGCCAAGGTCGGCATCATTGGATTGGGTTACGTTGGATTGCCGTTGGCGGTAGAATTCGCCAAAAAAGGATTCTACGTGCTCGGAATCGACGTCGACCGTGTCAAAATAGAAGCATTGAATCGCGGAGAAAATTATATCGCAGATATCGACAGCGAGCTTCTGCGCAAGCTGGTCTCTGACAGCATTCTCGAGGGAACGACAAAGTACGGCCGCGTCGGCGAGCTGGACATCCTTTACATCTGTGTGCCGACCCCGTTTACCCTGAACAAAGAGCCGGATATTTCCTTTATCGTGCAAGCGGCCGAAGGCATCGCCGAGCAATTGCGCAAAGAGCAGCTCGTCATTCTCAAGAGCACCACTTTCCCGGAAACCACAGAAAAAGTGCTTTTGCCGAAACTGCAATCCACTGGGCTGAAAGTCGGGCAGGATTTCTATTTAGCCTTTTCTCCTGAGCGCATTGATCCGGGACG
>JBHHWX010000903.1:0-1804 GCA_046756745.1 bacterium
ATATCATGGGCATTGAAGACTTTAACGGAGATATGGACTTTAAAATAGCCGGCACAGAAAAAGGCATAACTGCAGTACAGCTTGATGTTAAAATCCGGGGAATCAATGAAGAAATCCTCAAAGATACTGTAAAAACTGCGCGCGAGGCAAGATTGGAAATACTCAAAGAGATGAAAAAAACGATTAGACAACCGCGGGACCACGTTTCAAAATACGCCCCAAAAGTTGATCGGTTTGAGATTCCGAAAAAGAAAATTGGCGCGGTTATTGGACCCGGAGGAAAAATTATCAGACAAATTATAGCCGAATATAATGTTGAAATTGATGTTGAAGACGACGGGACCGTAACGGTTTCCGGACTAGAGCGCGAGAATGTTGATAAAGCAAGCGATTATATTAAAGGAATGACGCGTGAATTCCGTCCCGGTGATAAATTTACCGGAACGGTTAAACGAATAGTTCCTTTTGGCGCGTTTGTTGAGATTTTTCCAGGAAGGGAAGGCCTTGTTCATATTTCAAAAATGGCGAAAAAATATGTTTCCGATCCAAACAATATTGTCTCCGAAGGAGATGACGTTGAAGTAAAAATACGTGAGATAGATGATGAAAACCGGATCAACCTGACGATGCTTATGGATGAGAAAATTTATCCCCACCGCGGCAGCAGCCGCCGCCCGCCTTCCCGCAAATCCCGCCGCCCCTACCCCTCCCGTAAGTCAAACCGTCCTCGAACCCGCAATGACTACTAATTTCATGTTAATATACAGAATAGTATTCAGAGACCTTCTGTCATAGAAAATTTCGTCGATCGACAAATTTTTCTTACGTGTTAATATATGAATATGGAGCAGGAAAAGATTAAAGAAATTGAGGAGTTGTATAAAAAGATTAAGGAGACGAGACTGCCTCCGGATTTAACGGAGAAAGCAACGCTTATGATTCAACGCGCCGAATCAGCGCTTCGCTTCTCCGGTCGCTCCGAATCTTTAGATTTAGTCGAAAATTACGTTAGCTGGATAACTTCACTCCCTTGGTACACAGTCACCCGCGATCGTTTGGAACTGGAGGAAGCAAAAGAAATCCTTGATGAAAACCATTACGGATTGGAAAAATTGAAAGAACGAATAATTGAATATTTAGCTGTTATGAAGTTAAAAAGACAACAAAACGGAGAGAACGGGGTTCAAAAATTTATGAGAGCTCCTGTCCTTTGCTTCGTTGGACTCGTCGGAACAGGTAAAACCACGATAGCTTACTCTATCGCGAAAGCCATAAATCGTGAGTTTGTCCGAATCCCTTTTGGAGGAATGGGCTCTGCTTTAGACCTTCGCGGGCAGTCAAGACAACACGCAGAAACAGAACCGGGATATGTTATCAAAGCATTAAAAAGAGCGGGAACAAAAAACTGCGTAATGCTTTTAGATGAAATCGATCGCGTCGCAGAAAATGCCCGTACCGATATTATGGGGATTTTGGTTGAACTTCTTGATCCGGAGCAAAATATGGCCTATATTGACCATTATATTGACTTCCCTTTTGATCTAAGCCAAGTTCTATTTATTGCTACCGCAAATAATACAAAAAACATCTCAACTGCAGTAATGGATAGGTTAGAGCCTTTACAAATGCCTTCCTATACAGATGAACAAAAAATAGCAATAGGTCGAGATTATGTCTTCCCAAAGGTTATACAGGAATCAGGAATTAAACCGAATCAGTTAATTATAGATGAAAATATATGGCCCCATATTGTACGGCCTCTAGGGTATGATGCAGGTATTCGTACACTTGAACGAACAATAAA
>JBHHWX010000904.1:0-1801 GCA_046756745.1 bacterium
TCGTAATCCCATCTAACAAACCCCAGCGAGGTGTGAGCTTCGCCTAAGGTATCATCAATTTCCAGTGCCTTTTGCGCTAATGCCTTTGCTTTAGAAAACGCCTCCTTCGGTGGGAGATATGTGTAAAAGCCGAGAATAATGAAGCAATCGGCCAGCCCGGAATAAGCCAGGGCGTGAGCAGGATCCTTTTCGAGCGCCTGATTGAAATACTCCATGGCCTGCTGCATTCCCCCTTCATGCCTCTTATTCCAAAAGTAGCGGCCTTTTAAATACAAATTATACGCTTCAAGATTATCGGTGTGGCGTTTGACCAGTGGCGCTTCCTGTTCACCTACCAGTTTGATCTTCAGGGTACTGACAATCGTCCGTGCAATGTCGTCCTGGATGGCGAACACATCCTCCATTTCGCGGTCGTACTTCTCCGACCAGAGATGGTAACCGTCCTCCACATTGATGAGCTGGGCTGTGATCCGCAGGCGGTTGCCCGCTTTTCGCACACTCCCTTCAAGTACATGGTTGACGTTGAGTTTTTCGCCAACCTTACGAATGTCAGGAGACTCTCCTTTAAATTGAAAGGCAGAGCTCCGTGAAACCACCTGTAATCCCTCAATCTTAGTCATCGCATCGATGAGCTCTTCTGCCATGCCATCACAAAAATATTCCTGGTCTTTTTGTGAGCTCATATCCACAAATGGCAACACGGCAATAGAAAGAGCAGGTTTCTTTTTGGTAAGCACTTCTTTCGTTGATTCAGCCTCACTCTCTTTTTTGAGCACCCGTAGATCGGTCAGCATCTCTTTCATTTTCTGATAGCGTCGGTCCGGACTTTTTGCCAAGGCCTTTGCCACAATCTGCTCTAATTTTGCTGAAACCTTAATTCCTAATTCTGCCAGCGGCTCTGGCTCTTCATTTAAGATGGAATACACCACCGCTTGTTCATAATCCCCTCGGAAAGGCAATTGTGCGGTGAGCATCTCATACAGCACAGCGCCCAGAGACCAGATGTCGGTGCGCTGGTCCACGGTTTCACCTCGCGTCTGCTCTGGCGACATGTAGGCCACTGTGCCCATAGTCGTGCCGGTCCTGGTGATTTGCGTGACCCCAGCCAGCTTTGCCAGACCAAAATCGACGATCTTCACCACGCCATCCCGGGTCACCATGATATTCGCCGGCTTAATGTCTCGATGTATAATGCCCTGTTCGTGCGCCTTTGCCAATCCTTGGGCGACTTGGATAGCAATCTCAATAGACTGATAAATTGTCAATTGACAATTGTCAATTAACAATTTCAACGTTGCGCCTTCATAGTAGGCCATGCAGATAAACATCTGACCGTCTTCAGTCTCGTCAATTTCATAGATAGTGCAGATGTTTGGATAGTCGAGGGCTGAAGCGGCTTGCGCCTCATGTAAGAAGCGTTCTTTGGCCTCTTGGTCTCGGGTTAAATCTTGGGGGAGAAACTTGAGCGCCACCGTGCGTTTGAGCTTGGTGTCCTCGGCTTTGTAGACAATTCCCATGCCACCCCCACCCAACTTCTGCACGATTTTGTAATGCGATATTGTTTTACCTATCATGGCCACGCCTCCCGCTTCGCGGGATCAATTTATTATAGTTTTGTACTAAGGAAGGCATCCCTCAGCCAGCTTCTTAAGGATCTTGTAGTGGGATATGGTTTAGCCGATCAGATTTCTATGTATTAACCATAATGTTTTTGTTTTTTTGCAAGCGTCCCCTTTCACAGGGCAAGAAAATTGAGTTGGCATGTGGACATGAAATTCGAATCTCGAAATACGAAATCCTA
>JBHHWX010000905.1:0-1790 GCA_046756745.1 bacterium
AATTACACCGGCGCCATTGTTAACGGCGTTCTTTATGATTGGGATACGCAGAACTTACCCGCAGGGGATTACTTGCTCTGGTTAACCCTCTTTGTCAACGGTGATTCCTTGACGGCGATCGCTCAGAAGGTCACGCTGAGTACCGTGACGGCAATCAAAGAGCAGCATGGAGTCCCTGCGACATTTGCTCTGCAGCAAAACTACCCCAATCCGTTCAACCCCGCGACCACCATTCGTTTTTCCTTACCGCGGCGCGAGCATGTGACGTTAACAGTGGTCGACATACTCGGCAGAGAGGTGGCAACTTTGCTGGACGAAAAACTGTCTGCTGGAGAACATTCGTTGGTTTTTCATGCGAAAGGTTTGAGCAGCGGCGTCTATTTTTACCGGATCACTGCGGGTCAATTCATGCAACTTCGCAAGGCAATTTTGATAAAATAGGACAGATGATTGTAATGGAAGCAAACAGTGGGGCAAGAAATTTGGCAACAAACAACCACTTTTTGAACACAGCCTACCAAATCCAGATTGGCACTTCGATGAAGCCTGGCATCGCTGGCAGCTAGAAAAACACCTTCACCCTCACAAATCCACCGGCGCCGAATTCCCCGAATTCTGTGTCCTTGCTACCCAGGGGAATGTAGCCCACAAACATCAGCTCTGTGTTATCGTTGAAGCTGTAGTCGAACCAGGGAAAGACAAGCCCGCTCTTGTCATTTAGATTGATGAGCAGGTAGTTTGCCCAGTTCCAAAGCTCGGTTATGGCGTACCTTTCCCCCAAGAACAGATAATCCCGTCCCAGATTCTCGCCATCGGCGCTCAAGAGACGCATCCAGTCATTAAAGTCATATTGGCTTTTGTCCGCTTTGCCTAATTCGTTCTTGTAGTATTCTCCCGTTAAGTAGAGACCGCTTTCCAGGGTGTAATCCGTTCCCAAAAGATATTGACCATAATTTTCGGAGTCCTCCATAACATTATAAGCGCCCTCTCCCCAGACACCCAATCCGAACAATTGCCCGGAAAAATCGCCGCCCACGAGCCTGCGCTTTTCGGACAGGGCCGAGGCCAGGGTGTAATCAAAGCCTTCCTGAGTTTTTTCCACAAAACTGGCAGAGAGATCGAATCCATGGATGTGCTGCTTGACCTTGACGGCTTTTATCGAGGAATTCCAGTCCTCGCCAATGCCGAGTATGCCGGTGAGCATGCCTTCGCTGCCGAATGGCACTTCTACTTTAAAGGCATTGACGCCGACTTTCTCGTACGTTGGATCCAGCAGATTCTTGTCGTTGAAAATATCGGTTGGATTCCAGCTATATCCTGTTCCCCACGGGAGCTGCTGCTTGCCGACTCGAAAATTCAGATGATCAAAGTAGAGGGTCACGAAAGCATTATCCAAAAAATTCTCATTCTCGAGTTCAAAGGCGAACAGAGGCCGCAGAGAACCGACAGGCGTTTGTAACAGTTCTGCATAGGTTCGAACCACACGTTCCGGAATAAAATCGAATGCGCTGAATTTTGTCGCCCCATGAAAGACTCTATAAACATAGTCTGCGTGGAAACTGATATTTTCCCCTATGTCAGCGGAGAGGTCCAGCCGGACTTTGTTGTAGTCCTGCAGGATGAGCTTGCCGTTCAATTCCTGTGGGAAAAATTGGTTTTCATAGTAGCCGGAGAATGTTAATTCCTGGGCTGCCAATTTCATCGTAGGGTGAATCAAAATCATGAGCAGCAGATAAAATCGTCGATTCATGTCCCTTTCTGCTCAGCTCCATGTTTCAAGCCATCCATCG
>JBHHWX010000906.1:0-1777 GCA_046756745.1 bacterium
AAACAAAGCTCAATTTGTTTTTTCATCCGTGTCAATCAGTGTAAATCCGTGGCTATATTATTTTTGGATTTTGAGCATTGATGTTTGAGATTTATTTGTAATTTGGTCATTTGGTTTTTGGGATTTGCGGCTTCGCCGCGCTGGGTGAATCCATGGCTAAAATAGTCTTAGGTTTTGTCCATGTTTAAGGCACCTGTTCGGAAACAGACCATAACCTAAAACATACCTTCGTTAAGAACATCCCGTTTCCCCGCTCAAACAATTCAAATCGTACACTTTTATTCAAATTAAGCCCTGGCATACATCTTGCTTGAATGAATCGCTCAAACTGTTGTGAACAATCTCTACAGGGTTGGAAAAAATGAACCAATTGCACTACTTGTTTTACGGATTTCTGGGTCTTCTTCTTTGCGGGGAAACTCTTTTTGCGCGCGAGCTGACTCTGACGGGATCGAAGCTTTCGGAAGAAAAATCGACGGCTGTTTTACAAGTTGATATCAAGAATACCGGGGCCCGGTCTTTGTTTCCTGTCGTTTGGGCAGATCTTTACAATCAGGAGAATCGCTACGTCGGAAGGTTCAGAAGCGACCGCAAGAAGATTGCCCCGGGAGCCTCACATCTTTTTTCTATTGCCTTCGATACCCTGCAAGCCGGGACCTATTCGGCTTTGGTTGTCGGGCACTATCTTTCAAACGACCCCTCCGAAGACATCACTGATACCGTTAGCTTACTTGGCAACATCCGATCCTTTAACCTGCCCAGCATGGAGAAAAGAGAAAAGCGCTGACGGTAGATCGTAAATCGTAGATCGTCAATCATATATCGTATATCAGATTCCGCACTCGAAATATTATGGAGATTCAACTCAACGAAACTGAAACGCGTGTCCTGGCTGCGCTGGTGGAAAAAGAGCTGACCACACCGGAGTATTATCCGCTTTCTTTAAACGCGTTGACCAATGCGTGTAATCAGAAATCCAATCGCGAGCCGGTGGTCGCTTATGACGAGAAAACGGTTGTCCGCGCGATCGAGAGTCTGCGCGAGAAAAAAATGGCCGTGATGGTCACCGGCGCCGGCAGCCGGGTGCCCAAATACAAACATTCTTTCGCCCGCAGATTTCAATTGGATGAAAAAGAGGTCGCAGTGCTGACGATACTCATGCTGCGCGGGCCGCAAACCATCGGTGAAATTCGGGGCAGAACCGGCAGAATGTATGATTTTTCCGACCTGGCAGATGTGTCAGCAACATTGGATGGATTAAAAAAACGCGGGGACGGCGCGTATGTGGTGCAGTTGCCGCGACAGCCGGGCCGTAAGGAAGCGCGCTATGCCCATCTTTTCTGCGGTGAGCCTGAGATAACCAAGCACGACGTCGAGCCCAGGTTTGAACCGGCGCGACAAGCTGTTATGGCGGAAAACGAGCGTATCACGAAACTCGAAGAAGAGATGGCGAAGCTAAAAAAAGAGCTGGAGGCGCTCGTGCAAGAGTTTTTGGAATTTAAAAAACAGTTCGAATGATAGAATGAATAGTTGTGAGAGGGTCTTAATTTTTTTTACAGGATAAACCGGATTTACAGGATAACTCTTCTCCATGTAAAACTCTAACTTTTCTTTTTACTTCACCTTTCTTTATCCCAAAGTTTAAGACCAAGCCGACTCATAGTACTGATTCTACAAATCCAAGCGTATTATAAACTTTGTAGGAAAAACCTATAAATTTTTCTGTAAGCGAAGCTCTTTGAATTCCATTTTTAAAACCTCCACTGATTAACATGAT
>JBHHWX010000907.1:0-1769 GCA_046756745.1 bacterium
CTTTCTTCGTCAGAGCTGAGATGGTGGGGCAGGCTGTTTGTAGGTTGGATGATAAGAGGTTAGTACCTTGTCAAGGAGAGAGAAAAGGATATCCTTGCCTTCAGAGAGATAAGCTCAGGAGGCGAGGATGCCAAAAGCAAAAACATATGTTGTCAATTTAACAGAGGCCGAACGAAACCATCTAAAGAACATCATTTCAAGTGGGACGGAAAAAGCGCGCAAATTGACCCGTGCGCGCATTCTACTCAAAGCAGCTGCAGGCTGGTTGGACAAAGATATCCAGGCCGCGGTCGACGTAAGCCGAGCAACGGTGGAGAAGACGCGCAAACGGTTTTTCGTGGAAGGGTTCGAGCTGGCGCTCAATGGACACAAACCCGGGAAAGCGCGGGAAAAGAAACTGGACGGGAAAGCCGAAGCGCATTTGATTGCGCTGACATGCAGTCCGCCACCGGAAGGATATGCCCGCTGGACATTGCGGCTGTTGGCAGACCGATTGGTTAGGTTGGAACAGGTTGAAGTTGAAAAGATTTCGCACGAAACGGTGCGCCAGACTTTAAAAAAAACGAACTTAAGCCTTGGCAAAACAAAAGCTGGGTGATTCCACCGGAGCAGAGTGCGGAATTTGTTTGCGGCATGGAGCATATTCTCGACCTGTATGAAAAACCCTACGACCCACAACAGCCGCTGGTCTGTATTGATGAAGGCTTGAAACAATTGATAAGCGAAATCCGGCAACCATGGCCGCTTACGCCGGGTCAACCCCAACGCTATGACTATGCCTACGAACGTGAAGGCAGTTGCAGTTTTTTCATCGCCTTTGAACCCTTGCAAGGTCGGCGGCAGATCGAAGTAACCGGGCAACGCCGGATGACCGAGTACGCTGAGTTTGTAAGGCAACTGGTTGACGTTCACTATCCTGATGCGGACACCATTCACATTGTGCAGGACAATCTCAATACGCATAAACCGGCTTCATTCTATGAAGCATTTCCCGCTAGCGAAGCCCATCGAATTCTTGAGCGGGTCAGTTTTCACTACACGCCCAAACACGGAAGTTGGTTGAATATGGCCGAAATCGAACTCAGTATCCTCAATTCGCAATGCCTGGACCGGCGCATCCAGAGCCAGGGTTTTCTAACCAGTGAAATTCAGGCCTGGGTTGCTGAGCGTGATTCCCGCCAGTCTAAGATTGATTGGCAATTTACCACGCCTAAAGCTCGTCTAAAGCTCAAGCGGCTTTATCCATCCTTTACTGATTGACAAGGTAATACATCGTCTTTTTTGCTTTGATTGATGGTGGTGCTAAAAGAGTAAGGATGGTAGACTGAACTCCTCAAGCAGAGGAGGGAAAAGATGCCGATATGTCCCAGTTGTAAGAGTGCTGATGTGGTGAAAAACGGACGAATTCATAACGGGAAACAAAATCACAGGTGCAAAGACTGCGGCAGGCAATTTGTGAAAGACTCTCAACAAAAGCGTATTACACAACAAACCAAAGACCTCATCGATAAGTTGCTGCTTGAAAAGCTACCGTTGGCCGGGATCGCCCGAGTTGCAGACGTGTCAGAGCCATGGCTACAGGCATACGTGAACAAGCTGTATCAAGCACAACCTCAACAGGTTCAAGTGGCACAAAAAAAGGGGCCTTAACCTTGCAATGTGATGAGCTATGGTCTTTTGTGGGCAACAAAGATAACAAACAATGGGTTTGGTTGGCTATGGATGTCAATAACAAACGAATTGTCGCCATGCATGTGGGCAGTCGGGAT
>JBHHWX010000908.1:0-1766 GCA_046756745.1 bacterium
GGCGTCTCGCCGAGGGCTCTTGGGCACAGAGCAAGAGTAAAACACGCTCGGCGGGACGCCTTCGCTAAGAAAAGAGTCTGTTCGGCCAAGCAGCACGGCTCAACTAAGCTGCAAGAGTCATCGTTCAGCAAACAAAAATATGATTGATTATCTTGATAATCTATCGATTTAAGGAGAGCTAAACTGCGTGGACTATATAACTTATCATGGATAGAAATGAAATTGTTTTTGAGAGAACCGATGGCCGCTTTCTTTACGCTGGTCTTCCCGCTGATGATGTTGTTCCTATTCGGGAGCATTTACGGCAACAAGCCATCGCCTTTCTTTGGTGGATACGGTTCAGTGGATATCTCCGTTCCGTCGTACACAGCCTTGATTATCGCCACCAGTGGGCTCATCGGGCTCACGATCGTTCTCTCGACGTACCGCGAGATGGGCATTCTGCGGCGTCTCAAGGCCACGCCCTTACAACCACAAACGATTTTGACCTCACAGGTGTTCGTCATCTTTGTGATGACCACGCTGGGGATGGCTTTGCTGATTATTGCCGCCAAGATCGTTTACAACTTAAAATTCGATGGCAGCGTGATGAATGTGCTCGTGGCTTTTGTTCTAGGGAGCTTGAGCTTTTTTGCCATCGGTTTTGTCCTCGCCAGCCTGACTCCGACCGCACGCAGTGCGCAAGTCATCGCAATGGTGCTGTTTTATCCCATGATATTTCTTTCGGGCGCCACCATTCCGCGCGAAGTGCTACCGGAAGCGGTTCGATCTTACGCTCAGATCCTGCCGCTCACCCACGTCGTGAATTTGCTGCGGGGTCTGTGGATTGGGGACAGTTTGGCGGCTCACTTCAGAGAAATCATCATATTAATCACGATCTTGTTTTTGGGTGTGGCGGTTTCGATCAAAACATTTCGCTGGGAGTAACTCCAAACGCTTCAATTTTTGCTGTCTTTGCGAGCGCTTCTCAGCGAAGCAATCTCCCTGCTCAGCCTCGGCAGATTGCTTCGTCGGCAATTGCCTATTTTGAATGTCGGAAATGTTGCTGCCGTTACCTGAAAGCTTTTGACGACTCAAAGGGTCGTTTTATCTGTAAGAAACGCTACGCAAACGAGACGTTTGCGCTACGGTGCGCGAGCGTTCCCAAATAGAAATTACGGATTTAATTAATTCAGATGATATCAGAAGCCGGACGTCATCCGTGCTTTCCGATTATCCGTGTTCTAAACATCACTATTACATCACCTCACCGTAACTGCGGTTTTACATTGAACTCCAAATTCCCATTGTTTTTTTGAAGTTCATTACTTAAGTTATTTGTGGAGGTTGTCATGACAGAATCGAATTTACTCGAACAAATCTCTTTAAAAGAGATCGACAAAAAAGAGCTTGCGGTGAGAGTAATGAGAAAGCCCGAACTGCTTCGGGAGGTTTTTCAAGGGTTAAACACAGACAAGGCAGCGATCAAGTACGGCTCGGAAAAAGTCCTTAGAATAATCAGCGAGAAAAAACCGGAAGTCCTCTATCCGAAAATGGACTTTTTCATCAACAATCTCGACAGCGAGAATAACTTTTTCAAATGGGGCGCAATACGTGTTATCGCCAATCTCGCCGTCGTGGACTCTGAAAACAGGATCGAAGAAATCTTCGACAAGTATTTCGCACCCATTCCCGGGCCGGTCCTGGTCGCAGCCGCCAATGTTATTGAAGGCGCCGCTAAAATAGCCAGAGCAAAACCGGAGCTTGCCGATAGAATAGCCGGTGAG
>JBHHWX010000909.1:0-1755 GCA_046756745.1 bacterium
ACGTTCGGTTGTCTCCTCCTGCAATAAACGGCGTAACAGACGTTCTGGCGATAACGGCGGGTGTTGGGGCATTTCCGCCTGAATATCGGCCCAGGCTTGTGCCATGCCGTATAATTTCAAGGTCTTCAATTGCGTGATCAAATCAGTGGACATAGCGCGCCCCCAACAAGTAATCATAGCGCTGAGTGTTTGCCTGGGGTTCCTTTTTTAACCGTAAATTCTGACTGGCGTTGACTGCTTGAGGCCGGTTCGGTTCCGTTAACCGCCTCATTTCGTTTTGTATAATACTGCCGGTCACGCTGCCGGTTTCCAAGACCAATTCGCAGGCGGCTTCGAGGACATCGATGCCGTGCTCTCTGGCTAACAGCAAACAATCGACAAAGGCTCGGTCGCCTTGCTTTTGTTGCAGCAGTCGTTGTCTGGCCTGTTGTATCGCGGCCGGTAAAGCCCAGTTTTGAAAGGGTACGCCATGACGCAATGCGCCGGGCTTTTTTTCTAAGACCGGTAAATAGTGCCAGGGATCACAAATTAATTGATCATAAGCAAAACAGCGGGGATGTTCGGCGAGTGTTTGACCGTCTGCGACAATACCGATCTGATCGGCGGTGACGCGGAGTGAGACGACTTTTCCAACCCATTCGGCCGGCACGCTGTAACGGTTCCTATCCCAGCGGACCAGGCAGAGCTTGGAGACTTTGCACAGATGCTCGATGTAGCCGGCAAAGGGCTGGCGGATCGGACGCAATAACGACTGCTCCTGGGTGAAGCAGTCGGCAATGGTTTGTGAAGGCTGCGTCGGGTGTTTGCGCTGTGCCAGTTCTTCACAACGCCGGGCTAACCAGGCGTTTAATTCCGCAAAGGAGTTGAATTGTGCACGGGGCGTAAACAACCATTCCCGCACATTACCGACCTGGTTTTCGATCTGGCCTTTTTCCCAGCCGGCGGCAGGTGTACAGGCGACCGGTTCGAACAAGTAGTGATTGGCCAGGGCCATAAAGCGGCGATTAAACTTGCGCGCTTTACCGATAAAAACCGTATCCACCACGGTGGTCAGGTTATCGTATACCAGTTGCTTGGGGACCCCGCCATAAAATGTGAAGGCTTGATTATGGGCATCCATCACCATTTCCTGCGTTTCGCGAGCATAGGCGACGACAAACATTTTCCGGCTGTACGCCAAGCGAAAGTGAGCGACTTTTACCGTTTGCACGACGCCGTTGATCTCAACGGTTTCATGACTCCAATCGAATTGACAGACCTCTCCAGGCTGGAATGCTAAAGGAATAAAGGCTTGTGTCGCTGAAGGCGTTTGCCGATGATCAAGCTTCCATTGTTTGACATAACGTTGAACACTGTCATAAGCGCCTTCGTACCCTTCAGCCACTAAGCTTTCAA
This sequence comes from bacterium, assembly GCA_046756745.1. Taxonomy (GTDB): domain Bacteria; phylum Zhuqueibacterota; class Zhuqueibacteria; order Oceanimicrobiales; family Oceanimicrobiaceae; genus JBHHWX01. Next base: position 1,396 of record JBHHWX010000909.1, read on the forward strand.
ATAATCGCTGGGCCGTTCGGCGCTGTTTTTTTGGTAGCTTAGCGTCATAATCCAGCCATTCAAGCAATTGCGCTTTAAACGGCCCTAATCTCCGCGACGGCTGAACCTGACGGCGATACACCGGTTCGGTTTCCGTTTTGAGATGTTTTCTAACCGTGGGACGGGAAATATTTAACGATCGGGCAATCGAACTGATCGATTCCCCGCTGACAAAATGACGCCTTCTGATTTCGGCAATTATATCCATGTGAATCACTCCAGAGTTCTCCGGCAAAAAGCCGGTAAGATAACAAACTGGGGTGGAAACTTTTCAACGCTGTTTTCCCCAGAACCCTGGTAAGTTTTGCACGCTGATTAACA
>JBHHWX010000910.1:0-1751 GCA_046756745.1 bacterium
TATAAAACTCAAGAAATAATTTTTCATCTATTTTCGGTAAATCCCTCTTGAGAGCGATTTCTAAAACTTAAACGTTGCACGAAAAGTGCGTAAAACTCTCTGAATGTAGGTTCCAATAAGGGTTTGGGGATATAAAGCCCCCTACCAAGCCTGAAAAAACATTAAGTTAGCTTAGGTATTAGGTGGTCTCCCTGCTGCGCATCCACGCAAGAACCTCGTACCGTTGGTCGTAAGACTACGATGTTTTTAGGGTCACAGGGAGACCGGCAAAGATTATAGTATGGATAAAAACGTAAGAAAAATCACCGAAATAGTTTAAAAAAACGTTTTTTACCTATACTCACTCTAGACAGAACTCCATAATTTAATTAGAATAACCCCCTTCGTGTTTGTTTTTTTATTTGCCAACAGACAAATACGGAGAATCAATGAACGGACTGAAAACCTGGATCAAAAATCGGCTTACCCTGAAAAAACGAAACTTGAGAGTATCCGTCCTGTATCTTCTCTATTTGATGGTCTCGACCCGAAAGCATACCCTGAGAGGGGCAGCGCAACTCTCTGGAGTAGATAAATCCCTGTTTAGCCGTTTCTTGAAAAAAAATAAATTGGCAATATTTACACTGAATGATCTCTCCAGAAAAGAAGCCAAACGATACTCCCGTATAATGAAAAACTTGAACAGTGGTCTTCTCCCGTGGAAGATAGCAATTTTGATCGACAGTACACTTCAACGCCGTGCCACCCGTCACACAGAAAACTCCAAGCGGTTCAATCATGGACAAGGGTTTGTTATCGGGCATCAGTGGACAAATGTCCTTTTAATAATCAGCAATGTAATAATTCCATTGCCCCCTATTCCCTTCCATTCTAAAGGCTATTGCAGAAGGAATGGGTTGGTTTATAAAACAGAGCATGAGTTGGTTGTTGAAATGATAGCCGGCTTAAAGCTTAAAGAATATGTAGGCATCCACGACCCGAAAGATGTGGTAGTGCTGGCAGATAGCGGTTATGACTGCAAAAGTATAGAAAACGTAGTAGAAAAAAAGAAATGGAATTTTATCATAGCTCTTGGTAAAACGAGGAGTGTTAAAACTGTAGCGGAATATCACAGAAACCGTAAAAGCGCAGGATGGACGCAGGTTGCCGAGTTTTTTAAAAATCATCGTAGGGTCAAGTGGCAAACCGTTCGTTTTATGACGAACGGGAGAAAAAAGAGGCGGAAGGATTTCCGGATAAGAGCAATCATTGCTTACCTGCGCGACGTAGGAAAGGTTCAATTGATTTGCTCGGAAATGAAGAAACGATCGGATGGTCGAAGAAAGTACTTGGCTTGTAATGATTTGAAAGCAACAGCGCGGCAAATTCTTCTTGGTTATCGGCTTCGGTGGTCTATCGAGATATTTCATAAAGAAGTCAAGCAATACTTGGGGTTTGAGGATGTCGCGGCAAAAAGCTTTGCCTCGATTTCATCACATGTGCATTGGGTTTACTGTGCCTATCTGTTGTTAAACATGGGTCCGCCGGGTGTTCCGAAAGAGGGCTTATCGATTAAAGAAAAACAGGAGAGGGTATCCGCAACGGTGAATTCCAAGGATTTAAGAAAATATCGTCAAATTCTAACCCAAATTAATGGAACTCAAAAATTGATGGGTGAGTTAAATCAGGCATTAGAGGCTGCCTGACCTTTAAAACCACCGTCAGTAAAGGGATTGGAGCACAATTTGATAAATTCCGTGCAACGTTTAAGT
>JBHHWX010000911.1:0-1743 GCA_046756745.1 bacterium
GGTGCCGCGAAGATATCACCCCCTGCCCCCATTTCGTAAACTTATGCGTTTTCTGCGATCATACCTGCATGTTATCGGCCCGGAATCTGAAGCGGGTATTCTGGCAAGGAGTACACTGGAAGAAGTGATGATGGAGAATTACCTGCGAATAGAAAGTAATGAATATCATGGACGGGGCTTTCTCAGGAATATTCAGAAGGCGCTGACCCTTTGGAATATCAGGAGATTCAAAAATGAACTACGTCAATAAGCCGGAAAAAAAAGAATACAGGGAGAGTCACAAGGGCAAACAAAAGGCGGTTGATTATGATGACGCATGGGAGGAAGGTTCGGCGAACAGTCTCTTCTGGAAGCTTGAGCAGATGATTATCAAAGAAGAGATCGGGGCTTTGCCCAGTTGCCCCGAATCCGTGCTCGATTTCGCCTGCGGTACGGGAAGGATAATTTCTCTCTTGGAAGAATATGTTGATGAGTGTGTGGGAATAGATATTTCTGAAACGATGCTGGAGAGGGCGCGTGACCGTTGCGGGAAAAGTCGCTTTATTGAGGGAGATCTGACAAAAAGCCCCGGCTTGATTGAGAAAAAGTTTGACCTTGTTACGTCATTCAGGTTTTTTCTCAACGCGGAAGAAGAGTTGCGAAGAGAGGTTCTGCGCTCTATAAAATCGGTTCTTAAAGAAAACGGCGTGTTGATTGCAAACTTCCACTTCAATCCTGTCAGTTTTACCGGTGTCGTTCAGAGAACGTTGAATAAGTTCCGGGATAACGAGCCTAATATGATTTCTTTGCGGCAGACTGAAGAGCTGCTTAGAGCTAACGGATTCAAGATTCTAAATGTCAGGGGGTACGGATACCTGTTTCACCGAAAGAGGAAGACCCCCTTTAAACGTTTTATGAGTTTTCTGGAATTAAGATTGGCCAAATGGAATCCCTGGCCGATGCTGGGATTTTATTTTATTGTTGTTGCCGCCCCGGTAAAAAAATAGGTTGTCGTTTCATCTTTCGCGGCATCTGAAGTTCCGGATTGGAATGAACTCATTTAAAAACCCATGAAAACGCTACTCCTTTGTGAAATGTTATGCGAACCTTTTGACGAAGGCGCCAAAAAAACCGCTTTCTTAATGGTGAAAGAATTTTCCAAAAACAAAGATTTTCTGGCCATTACAAGAGATGGAAACGATAACAATGAGGTAAAAATTAAGCAAATTACCTTCAATAAATTATTCTTGAGCACAAAACTTCTCAAAGCAATTAAAAATCACAATCCCGAGGTAATCTACTATCTTCCCGAAGCGTCCATAACATTTCTAAGTCTTGTCAGGGCAAAAGTCCTTGGATTATTCAGCAGACATGCGGGTGTGATTTTATTAGCAGTTCAACCACGAAAGTATCCCTGGTATTTCCTTCCTCTTGTAAAATTACCCAGACCCCGATTAGCGCTGGTGTTTTCAGCCCAACATGAAGAGTATCTAAAGAATTTGAATTTTAAGGTAAAAAGAATTCCCCTGGGGGTGGATACATCAAAATTCAAACCTGGTTCTAAAACCGAAAAGGACTCATTACGGGATAAATACCGGATATCAAAGAACAAATTTGTGATTATGCATGTAGGTCATTTGAAAAGTTCCAGAAACATTGAATCTTTATTAAATTTGCAAACTGATAAAAACATTCAATTATTGATAGTGGGGAGTACCAGCACAGAACAGGAGTCTGGACTTAAAGATAAGTTTGTTTCTGCCG
>JBHHWX010000912.1:0-1722 GCA_046756745.1 bacterium
TGGCTGGTGTTTGCAATTCTGATGGCTGTCTGGATCAGGCCCGATGGCGCAGTCGTGGCGGGAATCATTATCGTAACAGAGGCGATTATGTATAGACGTCTGCCAAAGTTCTCACTCAGCTGTATTGCTTTCGCATTTGTGCTGTCGCTGCCATTTGTTGTCTTCAAGTATTCCTACTATGGGTCCATCTTCCCGAATCCTTTCTATGCCAAAACCGGCATTCACTTGGAACAACTGGCGAACGGTCTTGAGTACACCTGGAGATTTCTGTCGCACTACGGCTTTTACGGCGCCGGACTGTTGATTCCCATTCTGTTTTACAGGCGCTTATCCGTAGCCGCAAAAACTGTATTATGGTTGAGTGCGCTGTTTATTGCGTATGTCATCCTGATTGGGGGGGATGTTCTCAAAGTTCACCGATTCTTCCTGCCTCTGTTTGGGCCGATGGCATTGTTGCTGGCGCTGTCAATATGGCTGATCATGACCAAGATGCGACGCAATACTCGTTCAGTGTTGTTCGCCGCTGTCGGATTGGGCTTGATTGTTATTACGGTAATACTGCCGTACGATTTCGTCAGCCAATACAATCGCCGCGAAAAAATGTTCACCCGGAAGATGCTGAGTAAAGCTCAGAGAATGAAGGAATCTGACAATCGGAATTTTTCTGTGGCGCTGGCGACTATCGGAATTTTCGGCTATGAACTCTTGGGACATAAGATAATTGACATGGTCGGGCTCACAGATTCAACTATCGCCAGGCACTCCGAGGACCCCATTCCGGGGATGGAGAGCACCTGGAAAGAGGCAAAACACAACTCTAAATACCTGCTGTCAAGCGCGCCCGATTACATCATTTTTTCCACCGATATGAAGCCCTCGGCGCCGGCGGAAAAAGCGTTGCTTTTGTTCAGGCAGTTTCTGGAATGCTACCGGTCGATCGGCTGGTTCTATCAGTCCGACCCAACGGTGGCGACGGGAGTTCTGATGATTGCCTACAAGCGTACCAGGGAAATCACGGGTGATATCGTTCCTACATATCCTGTCGAGTGGGTAGAGAATTACAAGCTGGGCCTCGATGAATATGGTAGCGGCAATCTGGAACGGGCTATCAAATACCTGGAGAAGGCTCTTAAGCTCTCGCCTCAGCCGTACTACCCTTACGCCATCTACCAGATGGCTTATTGTAATATGCGGCTCGGCAATCATGACCGAGCGGTGAAGCTGAATGACCTGGCGTTGAGCATTGATTCATCGATATTTGAAAGCCATAAGGACCTCTACATCTATGCCCGTTTTAACGGGGACAGCGCCCGGGCGATCTTGCACCGTCAGTGGCTGCAAAAGCTGGTGCCGTGGTATTGGCCGCGCATGAGGGCCAGTGTAGAGGAGCAGATGAGGAAGTGGCGGCAGTCCCAGCGCTAAAGGTGCCCTCCAAAAAGTGTTGACATCAATATGGCGTCCGATATATTCAATAAGTAAACAGATAACCTGTTTGTCGAAGCGGGAATAGCTCAGTTGGTAGAGCACCACCTTGCCAAGGTGGCTGTCGCGAGTTCGAGTCTCGTTTCCCGCTTTTTTTAAGGCGCCATAGCCAAGTGGTAAGGCAGAGGTCTGCAAAACCTTTATTCCCCGGTTCGAATCCGGGTGCCGCCTCCAACCCGTGTCGGTGCTTGCTGTTTTCGGCTTGGGGAAAGTCGTTGACCTGAAAAGGGCGGGTCTTTC
>JBHHWX010000913.1:0-1715 GCA_046756745.1 bacterium
GGGTGGTGCGGTCTTCGGACAGATCATAGTTGAAGCCAAAACGCGGGGACCAGAGGATGTTTCCGCTTGGCACGTCTGTGGTGCTGAGACCAAATGTAGACTCAACAAGGGGATTGTCGAGCGGTTCGTCCGGCATCAGCGGGATGTCCGCGCGCAACCCGAAGGTCAAGTTCAACTTCGGGTTCGGTTTCCATTCGTCCTGAACGTAGAAGCCGAGCTGGAGGTAATCCCATGCCGCACGCGGCCTATCTACACCCTGCACTCGCGATTGCGTCAACAGAAAACGCGTCGGTAGATTTTGGGTGAATATGTCGGTACCGTTTCTGAGATTCTCCAATGTCACATCGAATTCATAAGCGCCAAAGGCGTCTTGGATAAACAGGTTGTCAAACGAGATGAACTCGTTGTGGGTGCCGGCTGTGATCGTGTGGTTGCCGGTGAAATAGTGCAAATTGTTGGTGAACTCAAACGTATCCTGCTCAAGGGCGTTTTGTTGAGAGAAACGCTCGACGCCAAGCCTGACCTCACCGATGTCCCGCCCATTTTCATCTTCGATGTTTATCTGGAATTCCGGCGCAGGCGCGAAAAGCGGCGTTCTTTTGTCACGAATGGTGGTGTAGCCAATCCTGAACTCGTTCGCCATGTTGTTACCGATGGTGCTGTTGAGCTGCAGAACCGTCGAGTTGGTCTGGTTGTCACGCGTGAATTGATTGCTTTCCAGCGTGAACTCGTTATTGTCCCGGTCAATACCGTCGTCACGGTCAGCATCGACATAGCTGTGGCGGATGGTGAGACGGTGTTTTGGGGACAGGTTGAAATCCAGACGCGCGAAGATTTTCTGATCGTTGGTTTCGTTGGTAAAGGGTGCAAAGCCGCCGGGATTATAATTATAAACATTCTTGGCGATGTCAATAATTTTTTGCATATCGGCCGGCGTAATCGGGAAATCATTTCTGCCGGGGCCGCCAAGAACGGCTGTATCCGGGAAATCGCGACGTCTAATCTCGCCATTGACGAAGAAAAATACTTTGTCCCGAACCAGAGGACCGCCAAACCGAAAGCCGCCCTGGAAGTCTTCGAAATCGCCGAAGTCATCGCCCTCAAAATCGCCGACAAAGGATTCGTTTTTACCGAAAAAGTAGCCGGAGCCGGTGAACTGGTTGGTGCCGCTGCGGGTAACTGCGTTGATCAATCCGCCGGCAAAACTTCCTGACCTGACGTCAAACGGCGCAATCTGCACCTGAAATTCCTGGATGGCGTCCAGACTGATCGGCTGCGCCTGGGCGCTTCCGGTGGGTAAACCGTCGGCATTGAGACCAAAGGCATCATTCATCACAGCTCCGTCTACCTGGAAGTTGTTCATGCGATTGTTCTTGCCGGCGACACTGGTGCCCCCGGCGGTTCCGGACGACATTGGCGTCAGGCGAGTGAACTCAGAAATGCTGCGTGTAATCGTCGGTAGACGCTCGATTTGAGCGGTTGTGACGTTGTTTATGGTTCCGGTATTCGAGGCGCTCAAAATGGCGTCTCTTTCGGCAACAGTGACAATCTCAGCAAGTTCGACTGCTTCCTCTAACAAGGTGAACTTGATCCTGAGGTCCGCGCCTATGCTAAGATAAATGTCTTCTTGGGTTTGATTTTTGTAGCCGATATAGCTTACTGTGACCGTGTAGGGGCCTCCAACTCGCATACCGGTGATGTTAAAACGGCCGTCG
>JBHHWX010000914.1:0-1715 GCA_046756745.1 bacterium
ATGTTATTGTAGTTGAGGAGAATTATGTGGTGGCCCGCCTTGACGAAGAAGGTGAGACTAAAGTTCAAGCATTAAATCTTCCTACAGTGGATATAGTAGAGTCGGATTTAGTGCAGCGTTTGACAAAAATTATTATCAAGAGCGGGGGCGATACTTCTGATCTGGCCGACATCGGTATTGATATCTGGGAGGTCAAGGGGGATACAGTTATTGCGCAGGTCTTTGACAAACATATTCGACAAATTAAAGAAAAGGGTTACTCGATTGAAATTGTTGAAAGAAATGTTTTGGACACCGTAAAAAAATAGATAGAGATTGACCGAAAACTACTCAAACAGCTCCGTCGGGCGTCCTCGGCCGACGAAAAAACAATAGCTTAGAACGCAGGCGGCGCAGGCGGAGACGCCTGCTTGAGCATTTGGGACAATCACTAAAATAGTTCTTTCAGTTGGTTCAAATTAAGGAGAGAAATCTTGGAAAAGACTAAAGTTTTAGCCCCATTTGTTTTTATGACTGGCCTTTTTATCGCTGGTGCATGCGTGACTCCACCGACAACTCCACCTGACGCCGGCCTTTACCATACTTATGAAGAAATTGAGAAAGAATTAAGCGATTTACAAACAGGCTTTCCGCAGATAGCAAAGGTTTTTAATATTGGCGAATCAGTCGAGGGGAGAAAGATTTGGGCGATCAAAATAAGCGACAATGTCAACGAGGAAGAAGATGAAGCGGAAATTCTCTTTTTGGGTGGGTACCATGCGCGAGAGTGGATCGCTACTGATGTACCATTTCGGCTCGCAAAACACCTAATTGAAAATTACAGTAGTGATGCTTCAATTCAAAACCTGGTTGATAACGGTGAGATTTGGATAGTCCCTATGGTCAATCCTGACGGCCACCAGCATTCTGTTGTCAGCGATCGACTCTGGCGCAAGAATCGCAGAAATAATGGTGATGGGACATTCGGCGTGGATTTAAATCGCAATCATTCGTATGAATGGGGCGGTCCCGGATCCAGCGGCGACACGTTTAGCGAAATTTATCGCGGCCCCGGACCCGATTCTGAACCCGAAACCAAAGCCGTTCGTGATTTAGCGAATCAACACAACTTTCTCGCTATGATCAGCTACCACAATTATTCTCAATTGGTCCTGTATCCCTGGGGCCACACAAATGATGCGGCTCCCGATGCACCTCTCATGGATCAGCTTGCCATCACAATGGCGGACAATATTTTGAGCGTCCATGGCAAGAGTTACACGCCTGAACAGAGCTCAGAACTTTATTTGGCTAGTGGAGATGCAACGGATTGGCTTTACGGAGAAACGAGGGTTCCCTCTTTTACAATTGAATTGAGGCCAACCTCCTCTAACCCGGGATTCCAGCTTCCCGAAAGCGAAATCCAACCGACTTTTGAGGAGAACTTACCGGCGGCTTTGTTCTTGATTAAATGGACACAGGACTTGAGTCGGATGTCGACTTTGTAGGTTGATTTGACCGTCATCGACAATGCTCAGCCGCCAAGGACGAATGAGCACCTACTTATTTCAAATAAACTTTGAAAAACTACAAAATTTCATTCAATGAAAAAGAGCCCTTGGTCGGCTGAAGCAAAATGTCGTTAGCAGTTTTTTATTCTACCACGAAGGGCACGAAGTACGCGAAGATTTAAAGAACAAAGCGCTTAATCCCACCATCCTTCAAAAGTTCGACGT
>JBHHWX010000915.1:0-1713 GCA_046756745.1 bacterium
GATAGGGAAAATTAAGAATTCGATAAAAGATAGAGAAGAGGCGCTTCAGAAAGCCGTCAGTGCTAAAGAAGTCCAGGAGCAAATTGGCAAGGAGTTGGCAAAGGCGAACTCACAATTGAAAACCGAAATCACCGAGCGAATGCGGGCTGAAGAGAAGGTACGCGAGAGCCTGGCCCGTTTTGCAGGTATTTTAGACACTGCCCACGAAGCGATTATCTCCATTGATGAGACGCAGCGGATAATCAACTTCAACAAGGGGGCAGAACAAATCTTCGGTTATGCACCAGATGAAGCCGTGGGGCAATCGCTCGACACCCTTATCCCGGAAAAATTTCATGCCAGTCATCGAAGTTATGTGGCCGAATTTGCTGGCTGTGGCAAAACCGCCTACCGGAAGGGAGAGCGCCGGGAAATCATCGGCTGCAGGAAGGACGGCGCGGAATTTCCGGCGGAAGCCTCGATTTCAAAACTCGAGGTGAGCGGCAAGAAAATTTTAACGGTCGTCTTACGGGACGTCACCGAGCGCAAACGAGCGGAAAAGGAAAAGTCAGAACTGGAGACCCGACTCCGGCAATCGCAAAAGATGGAAGCGATTGGCACCTTGGCTGGCGGCATCGCTCACGACTTTAACAACATTCTCTGGGTTATCCTCGGCAACGCGGAAATGGGTCTGCGAAAGCTATCTGAGGATAGTGTGGTGCGGGACAAACTGCAGGAGATTTTAACGGCATCAAAACGGGCTAAGGAGCTGGTGGAGCAGATTCTTACCTTCAGTCGACAGGAAGAACAAGAATGTAAGCCGGTGCAGATTCATTTTATTGTCAAAGAGGCTTTGCGGCTGTTACAGGCATCGTTGCCGTCAACCATCGAGATTCGCCAGGATATTCGAGACTGTGGAGCGGTTCTGGCCGATCCGAGCCAGATTCACCAGGTGATCATGAACCTCGGTACCAATGCTTATCAAGCGATGGGCGAGCTTGGTGGCTTATTGGAGGTGAGCATGGAGGTTGTCGATCTGGATGCCAAGTCGATCAAGAGCTATCCGGAGCTGCAAATAGGCCGTTTTGTCGAAATGACGATCCGCGATACAGGCTGTGGTATGGACCCGACAACGGCGGAACGCATTTTTGATCCCTATTTCACGACCAAGGGGGTTGGCGAAGGGACGGGCATGGGCCTGGCTACGGTTCATGGCATTGTGACCGGCCTGGGTGGGGCGATAAAAGTCAACAGCGAACCGGGGAAGGGCAGTACGTTCCGGGTGTTTTTGCCCCGACACGACGGTTCAATCTCAGAGGAATCGGAGGTGGAAAGAGAGACCTCAGAGCTGCGGGGCAACGAGCATATCTTGGTCGTCGATGACGAGGAGCAGGTGGTCACCATGCTGGGAGACATGCTGGAGGAGCTCGGCTACGAGGTTACAACGGAGACCAGCAGCGTGGAGGTTTTGAGGCAGTTCCAGGCGCATTCCGACAGGTTTGATCTGGTCATCACCGACCGGACCATGCCCAGGATGACCGGCCTGGAGCTGGCCGAAGAGATGGTGCGGATTCGGCCCGATATTCCGATCATCCTGGCTACGGGTTTTAGCAAGATCGTCACGGAGGACAAGATCAAGCATAGCGGTATCCGGGAGTGTCTAAAGAAGCCGATTGTTTTTCACGATTTAGAAGATGCTATCCGGCGCGCACTGGATGGGAAAGAATAAAAACC
>JBHHWX010000916.1:0-1712 GCA_046756745.1 bacterium
GCATGCATGCTTGTCTTGTCAGGTGGTGCGCTCAGTTTCTTAGGAGCTGGAAGGAAATAACTGGCCGATATTGCGCCGGGCTTGGGTTTGTTGGCAAGACGCAAAAATGCGCGCATAGCCGAGTTATGTAACTGGTCAGTTGGAAGTTTTCCTTATGCAATAAGGCACTGATAATTCAGGTATTTCCAGCATTCATGTCGGAAATTCTGAACTTTCTGCCTTTTGGAAAGGCCGAACCTTGCTTGCGCTGGCTGGCGCAAGCCGGTGTATTACGTGAGTTTCTGGCGCTGGTCAGGTGGTCGAAAAGTACCGTGCTGCCTAACTTTGCGCGCTATTTGCTTGCGCCTGTTTGTGTGCTGGATCATTGTTCTGATCCACGCCAACGCTTTAGTCTGAGGGCGAACAAAAAAGTGGCATTGAATCACCCGCAGGACCACTTCTTCCGACGGAATTTCTGAAGAGTAAGTACGCAGCCAGGAGCTTTCATGATGCAGTTGCCATATTTGCCGGTGATAGGTCAAGGCTAAATATTGCAGGATGCCGGTGACGATACCGGCAAAGTTGATGAAGCTTTCGATAGCTCTTAGCGTTGAGAGCATCTTCTCACGCTGCTGGGAACCTGACAACTCAGCTGTTTTCGGCTGTTTCTGTTTGGAAAGCTTTGGACAGGCTTTTGTCCAGAAGCGATAACCAAAGGCACCGATGACTTGCGTCAGCACTTTGAACACGACTTCGATTTTGCTCCGTAGCGAATAAAGCCGAATCATTTCCAATGGATCCAGGGTGAGATCGGTGCCCATCAGAACCCAGCATCGCTGACCGTCCACAATCCAAACAAAGCGCAGGAAGCATTCGGCCGGCGGCCAAAAAAGAATACGCTCGTAATAAAGGATCGGGCGCTGATGTACCGGATGGTTCGCCGTGGTGAATAATTCCAAGCACTTGAATCGCTGCCATAACTTAACTCTGTTCGCTCGGTTTTTTTGGTTTGACAGGTAGGCAACATAGCTCTTTTTAGCCGGAACAATCAGGTGAATCCAAAGTTCTCCGGTATCCATACAATATTGCCGGGCGGTAGCAAAGGCAGGGCCTGTGCCAAAATAGGCATCCACTACGGCATAAGCAGGACGTCCAAGCTTAATGGCCGTAATGACCAGCAGAACGATCATACGAGTGACGATCGTTTGTTGGTCAACCGCTTGTCGTTCCAGATGTCGGAGCAGATGATTGACTCCCTCGTGAGTCGCCGTCAGGCAAGGAACGGCGAAAAACTTTTTGACTGACCCAACCAACAGGGCGACTGAACCAAAATTATGTCCCCAAAACTGTTTGGGTTTGCCGCTATTGCCTGATTCCTGATGCAATTTGACAATACCCGGCTGGTGCCGAGCCTCTTTCGGTATTTTGATGTTATCGCCCAGCAGTACGATCCGACCGACTACTTCAACCATCGGGAAAGACCTACGGCACCAAGCGAGCCAGTGGCTCATCACCGCATTCAAATTCCACGCCCGGCTGTGAGAAAAAAAGTGTATCAATGAATCATAAACACACGCATCCAACCCGAGCCATCTTATGGTGCTACTGACGCCATAATGATCCATTCGGAGGATGAATCCCAACAGAATCAGGATAAAATAGTTGTAGGTCGCTTGGTGAGAGAATAGAGGACGGAAGCTCTCTAAAATGATTTGTAGTTGCTTGAACATGGT
>JBHHWX010000917.1:0-1711 GCA_046756745.1 bacterium
GCGAGGCTTTGTCTGCAGCTCATGACAAAGGGATCATTCACAGGGATATAAAGCCTGACAACATTATGCTCAATCGGGACGGTCGGGTCAAAGTGATGGATTTTGGGCTGGTAAAGTTGACGGCGAATGATCCTGCCTGGATCGTCTCTGATCTACCGGAAGAGATCCTCATTGCATCTCGAAGCATTGTAAAAACTTCCTTGAGCGCGTTTCAGGGCACGGCGGCCTACATGGCGCCAGAGCAGATCCGAAAACAGAGTGTGGACGAACGAACCGACATTTTTTCACTTGGGTGCTGTTGTATGAATTAGTTACCGGAACCCCACCTTTTTCGGGTGGAGATAGTGTCGCTGTCATGAAAAGCATTCTCAAAGAAAATCCGAAACCAATTTCGCGATAAAAGCTGACATTTCACAGGAAATGGAAGGGGCGGTTTTGAAAGCCCTGGCTAAGCGACCCGATTCTCGACATGGGAGTACCGCGGCCATGCGTGAGGCTTTGCAGAAAACTATTTCTAAGCAAGCAGATAACGAAAGTCGAAATATCTTGCATCCGTTGTTTCAAGTTTCATCAGTTTCTCGAAAATTCTGGGCCGCAATTACAACAACTTTGTTTCTAATATTATCAATTACCTTCTACTTTGTAATCTCTTCCAATCCCCCTAAAAACAAGTTAACGACCGAGTCAAAAACGCGGACCTATCCCTTCGTTACCTCACCTTACAACGATGACTTTCCAACTATTTCACCGGATGGCCAACGAGTGGCCTATGGTTCTGATAAAAGCGGGGACCTCGATATTTGGGTTCGTGAACTCGGCAGTTCCGAAGCCTGGAACCTCACGGAGGATTACTCTGGTGCGGATACTGAGCCGGCCTGATCGTCCGACGGCACGCAACTGGTCTTTCGCTCCGACCGCAATGGTGGCGGAATTTATCTGATCGTCCTTGATGGGGGGGTTGTCGAAGCTACCTATGCCCACGCCGCCCTGGGCCACTGATGGGAAACAGATCGTTTTTGTTTCAACTGGAGATGAAAATGGCGCCAACGAGATTTGGCGGGTAGCAGTTAGTGACACAAAGCCTGGTAAGGTCGTCGGAGAACTCAAGGGCGGCTACCACACAACGCCCAGGTGGTCACCGGATGGCAAGTGGTTAGTTTTCGGGTTCGAAGTAGGCAGCCAGCGTGAGATTCATGCAGTTTCATTACTGACAAACAAGAGATTTGAGTTCTTGAGTGGCAGGCATAATTATGTCAGCCCGGTTATATCACAAGATATGAAATCTCTGTATTTCTTGTCTGATGCCGGCGGCGTCGCGGATATATGGAAAGTGGGAATCTCTTTTAGTTCGGAAAAACTGGAGATTATCAGCGACCCCCAAGCCCTGACCGTTGGCATTGGTATGCGGCGCTTCAGCTTGACAGCAGACACGAGAATACTGGTTTATAGCATGGGTGGAGTAGCAACCTCCGTTGGTTATAAATATAAGGGAGGAGGGGTAGGCGCAACGCTGCTTATGCAGATCGATCCGGATCAAGTTTTCGGATTCTCAACCGCAAAGCGATTTGATTTCGATGGCCAAAGCGACCCGGAGTTCTCTCCCGATGGTAAATGGATTGCGTTTGAATCAGAACGCAGCGGGAAAAATGAAATTTGGAGGACCACCATCGACGGAAATGAGCTCGTGCAAGTCACCGATGATGAGCGAACC
>JBHHWX010000918.1:0-1706 GCA_046756745.1 bacterium
TCGTTCGGTGAGATAAGATTTCCAATTGGCCTAGATCGCGCCGATTTTGTGTATGACGGAAGGGACGAACCACATCGACGGTACACAACATTTTCAACACCGGCCAGCCTCGGGCTTCCCTACAATGTCCTCCTGGAAAAGGTAAGAACGTTTCTTAAGAAGAGAAAATCCTCTCAGCCACTTTTCTTATATCTGAACTTTTATGATACCCACTTTCCGTATTACCATGATAATCTACTTCCTTTAATTGATCCTGCCGTCTTAACCCGGTTTCAGATTCATCGCGATCGCATGACTGAACTGAAGTCGATGTACCTTAATACGGCCGCGAATATAGATCGAGCGCTTGGGATTGTGCTTGATGAAGTTCGGATGACCTTAAAAGAAGTGGCTGTCATCGTGGTTTCGGACCATGGAGAAAGTCTTTTTGAAGATGGTTTCCTTGGACATGGTTTTATGATTAATGATGCCCAAACACGAATTCCGCTGATTGTAACCGGTTTGCCTATTGTTATCGAAGAGCCCTTCGGACAAGTCGATTTAAGGGAGGCCATCAATGCCGCCTTGCTTGAAAATCCAAATTCCACTCGAAACCCGGCCTTGAAGAAAAATCCAGAGAAGAGAGTCTTTCAATATATTGGATTTATTAGTCAACCCCGACAGATTGCGATGACGGATTTATCCGGCCGGATAATCTATGATTTCCGATCCGATCTCGTACAAGTCGGGGGAGCGGAGTGGCGGCGGCCGGGGAATCTCGATCCTTCAGAATATGCTGGCTTTCAAAAGCTTGTTCACTTCTGGGAAAGTATTTTGTTGGCAAATAAGGGGGGAAAATCACTGCTGTCCCCTTAACTTTTATACCAAACGGAGTTGATCTGGATTGACGATATTCTGTGATGGCGGATCGCTGCGAAGCAAGGCATCAAGGTCGCGTTTTTCAAATAAGTTTATCTGGAGCAAACGGTGTATTTGCTGCATGCTTTGTCTGATCTTCGCCTGAAACTTTATAAATGCCAAAAGCAGATAAACGCACATGGCAATCCATCCTTGAGTCAGGACTGCATTCTTTGTCGTCCCCAAGAATGTTTTGATCTTAAGATTCTGCCAGCGCTGCTTGTAGATCTCAGCGATGGTCTTCGCGCAAAGCGCAAAAGTGCGTTCGTAGAACGACCACTTCCCACCTTCTCTAAATGATTACAATTTCTATTAACGTCTCTTTATTTTTTGCGCAGCTTCATAGGAACGGGTGGCCCAAACCGCCGCCTCCTCCCGATCGTCATAGATTTCCTCCGGTGCCATATAATAGGATAAAAAGATAACTTTACCCTTTTTCATATATTGGAAGCGCGGAAGCCCCCGCAATTCAAAGTGATGCCGAGTCGTTTCATCCGCTTTTAAATACAGGGTATCCTGCTCAACCAAAGCAAACATGACACCGTCGTGATAGATGCCGTAGCCGCCAAACATCTTGCGCGCTGTAATCGTCCCGAAGGCTTCGAATACTTCATGCAGAAATTCTACAAATTCACGCATACGCGTCTACTTTCCAATGAGTCATTTTCTTCTAGGAATTGTCGATTGCTCATTACCTGCAGGAGTCCATTGCTTCAATTTTGTTTACATCTTTAGCTCAAATTTGTTTACATCTTTATTAACCCGGCCATAAAATAGAGCGTTTAAGCTGCATAAGCGATTTTTGGATG
>JBHHWX010000919.1:0-1682 GCA_046756745.1 bacterium
GTGATCCTTGATATCTCTGATACGGTATAATCGTAATGCTCGAAAAACTGAGCGTAATCACGTGAGTTGCTTAAATCTCTGGAATCACTCGAATAACAATACAACCCGCCGAACGGCGGAGAGTATATCGACAGGTGAATACTTTCATCACCCAGACTCGCCATGACCTCGTTGCAATCTCCATTGTATAGCGCGTAATTGTCTGTAATTGTTTGGTCTATAACCATGTCGGGATGACCTCCTTTTCTGGCATGGCCCTATATCCGTTAATACTGATGGACCTATTCATTTCTTTTACAAGGTTCTCAAACATCTTGACTGCTTTTATTTGCTTGTTCTGAAGGTTCTCCATAATCGCCCGCTCAGATTCCGTCATGATAATATCGACCACAACCGGACGCTCTTGACCAAACCTCCAAGACCTCCGGACGAATTGATAGTACTGCTCATAGCTATGAGAGGGGAAATACACAATGTGGCTATTGTGCTGAAAGTTTAGGCCCCAAGCGCCGATCTTCGGCTTGGTAATAAGCACCCTCGCATCACCGGATAGGAACGATAAAAACTTCTCCTCCTTCCTATCATCAGAATCGCTTCCATTTATTTCGATCGAGTCGGGGATTAAGCTCTTCAGCATTTTTCCTTCTTCGTTTAAATGGCATCCCACAAAGGCCGGACGATTCGATTTGTTGACGATTTGCGCGGCCACCTCGCAGCGTTCCTTTAATGTCCTTCGGATTTCGTATCTTTGTTCGTCTAGTCTCATGGCCGGTAACGGAAAAAGCTGGCCCTCTGCCGGGCTCGTATTTTTGACAACATGAACGCTCTCGGACAGCTCCGGCAAAACATATGCGCCATTATCAAAACCCAAATCAGACGGCATTCTAATCGCCCGCGCCCATGACGTAACCCACCTCCAAAACGGAGCCTCCGCTTGCCCCTTAAACCGCCACTTAGGGGCCTCTCCATATTTTCTTCTTAGCGCAATATTAGCCTGATCATTCTTAAAAAACCTTCCAAGCATGTCGACCGTTCCGAGGTATCCCAGCGCCTCGCTCGATGTTCCCAGCTCGGTATAGTCGTTCGGTGCCGCCGTGGCGGTCGCAAGTAATCGATATGGCATTTCGCGCATAAACTCAGTGATTTGACTTCTTCTTTTTCCGTTGTAATTTTTTAGGATGCTTGACTCATCACAAACAACCGCCACAAAATCTTTGCTGTTGAATAGGTGCAGCCGTTCGTAGTTCGCAATAACAATGTCTGATTTAATCGCCCCATCTCTCGACAGCTCGCAATCAATGCCAAACTTAACCCCCTCCCTCTTTGTTTGGCTGGTTACAGCTATGGGGGCCAATATCAACACCTTTTTATTGGTCTTTTGTACAACGTTCTGCGCCCAAGCCAACTCGATAAACGTCTTTCCGAGTCCGCAGTCCGCGGCAATAAGCGCCCGACCCTTTTTAACGGCCCATTCCAATAGATGTTTTTGAAATCCCTTCATCTCGCCTGGGATAAAGATCGGATTAAAACCGCTATCTTCGTAGTGATGCGATTTTCTATTTATAAATTCAATGTAGTTCATTATTTTCAACCGTTTTTTTGATTGCATTCCAAAAATCAATACAGGCAACAGATGGCAGATCGGTTAAGTTTAGGCGCTCGACACTCGAAAAGACCTTATC
>JBHHWX010000920.1:0-1670 GCA_046756745.1 bacterium
CAAGTTTTCATACAGAGGTTTCAAGCCCGGTTCGTATTCCCAAACCTCTTTGTTTTCCACCATTCTCAATATCTTACTTTCTGCGATATCCACACCTGCCCAACTTTTGAGAATTTCCGGGTTGAATAATACCCAGGCAAACCAACCTTCCCAGTATTTTCGGTGTGAATAATCAAGATCATCCCATACGCAATCCAGGTAGTCATGACTTGCCCAGACCATTTGCTCCTCAGTATACTCACCGCCTTTTTTCTGGCGAAGGTTGCGGAAGAAGTCCAGGATTATGTCGGGGAAGGGATCGTCATGTGTCCACAAATGACCATACTCGTTATACCATTCATGATTTATCTCCCGGTGTCTGGCGCCTAGTGTTTTGGAGGGGGCATCCTTTTTTTGACGAAGCTCAAAGTAGGGTCGCCCGAATGCAATCAAATCCTGGACTGCGTGTACCCAGCCATTTGGCATTTTACGCTCTCCAGCCTGATCGTTTGGATACCCCATTTTGAACCGACATGCTCAAACTCCTTGCGTTGATTTATCTGGCAACCGGAACGCTTCATACTCTGCCTCGCTCATAGCGAATTCCGGGTCGACGATTTTGACCTCCGGCCAGGTGAGGCCGTAGACTCTGACACCTATGATTTTTTTCTATCGCGTCACGATTTTTCTTGAAATTACGCAAAAAACAACTTATGTTTTAGATGCAGGACCGAACCCGTCCATGGAGGCGGTGGAGGCCCTGCTTAAAGCCCCGGCTGAAGTCGGGGCTTTTTTATTTATTGCTACCGGATGATTCCTTCAGAATCAGTTGAATTTGCCTCCCGAACCAATATTGGTGATAGCAAATTGAAAGCTTTATCCAGTCCATATTTTGTTTTTGACGCAACAGGTCGTTCTCGTCTGAGTAGAGAGTAAGCACAGAAATCAACCAGTTGGATGAAGTAAGAACGCTCCGACCGTTTGAAAAAAGGATCTTCAAGTATCCGGGTTATGGGAATGTTTCTGTACCGCGCTCCGCTTCCTGACCATTTACCATAACGACTTGCGATAGGATTATAAGTCCCCATTCTTCTCGTGAGTTTTGTATAAGCCGTTTCTTTGCCTTCATCGCAGATGAGGATAGCACGACTCTCCCATTTCTGCATGGCACGGTTGATACGGTTGAGCAGCCGTTCGAACGCCCACATATCCTGCTTTGCTGGTAAAACCGCATTAAAGAGCCTGGCGTCCGGTAGGTTTGCAACCTGCCGCAGGGCATCCATGAAAATCTGACAGCGACGCCCTTTTGCAACGACCCGGTCTGCAATGTGTCCGCGGCCAGAAACAAATTTCCAGGCATGCAGCTCCGTATAGACATATATGCCATCGCTTTGTTTCAGGTCTCGCCGAAATTGTTTGATTTCTTGAAAAGCATCCCGCCAATGCTCTTCCGCGATCGCCAAAGCTGAGAACACACACAATTTTTCATCTCTTGAGTCATCGATATAGATAAGGTGCATAGAATATGAATCCTATTCAGTCTCATGCTTCCTGAAAATCGAATTGCAAATTGTTGTACTCCACCTCGCTCATGGCAAACTCCGGGTCGACGATTTTGACATCCGACCAGGTGAGGCCGTACTGCATTACCAGACTCAACCATATCGTCTCGGCATTTCGCGTAAACGGTC
>JBHHWX010000921.1:0-1663 GCA_046756745.1 bacterium
AAATTCGAATGTTGACTCTTTTATCTTTTCGCATTGTAGCACGAGCATAATTCTTCATATCGGCTTTTCGTTTTCTAAATTAGGTACAGATTTCCATTCTCCCTTCTCAAACGATTCTAAAATATCACGCTCGTCTTTGTCAAGTTTGCCTATCATTTTAAACTGAATGTCCCCCATTTTTCACTCAAGCGCCAAACACAATTGTTTTTTCATTAAAGAAGAGAATGTGTTCATGTCATAGAGTTTTGAAAGTGCAAGCAGCTTCTTGACCGCAAAGGCCAACTTATAGAAAATAAAACGAAGCATATCAGACAATTTCTTGCGATTCACCAAAGCTAATTCTGGATGAAAAATAATATCCAGACAAAGGTTTTCTAATCGAGTGTAAAGGAACGAGACTGCTGCCCACAACAACGCATTCATGTTCTTTAAGGCTTCATAGCGTTGAAGGCAAATGCCCTCCAAGTCATAATCACTTTTGATTTGACGGTGCACCTCTTCAATCTTCCAGCGATGCCCATAACCAACAAATGCGGTCTTAATCGCGGCCTTCTTCTGAGTACAATCCAGATGACAAAGAAGCCAACAAAAACCCTTCTTCCGCTCTTTAAGCACGACTAACCATAACGGTTTTTTGCTTCCTGGCAATTCCACCCTCACAGCGCCACAATCATAAGTTTCTTGAATCTTTTTGTTCTTCTTGGTTTTGGTTACCGTGTAGGTCTCGGAGAGTTTAACCTTACGGCTAATATCCTTCAAAGGCCGACGCGCGCCTTCGTAAATTAAATCCCGATTGCCAACCTGGCGAATGATAAATTGTTGATTATCTAAAAGTAACGGCTCCATAATACTGCATCTGTCCCCACCTCGGTCATCCACCCAAATCTTATCGCCTCCAACCACGCTTGAAACACACCCTATCGCATCTAATATCTTCCGGTTCTCACTGCTCGATTCCTCGACAAGGCTATACAACTCCGAATACGCCGGCACAATCGTACTGCCAGATTCATCAACCCCGGTCACATTACATAACCAATAACCCGGCCCCTTTTTCTTCTCACTACCATCCCAAACCAAACCGATACCCGACATCTGCTCCGCATAGCGCTTCTGAATGTCAGAAAGGTCGATTATCATATACTTACACTCTCTAAGATAATACCGCTGTGACAACAATGTTGACGACGATACCTGACGCCACATCCCTGCAACTCCAAGATGTCTACCTAAACGCTCTGTGCTCTTCTTTAAACTCAAGCCATCTTGAAGATGACGCGCGATGCTATTGAGTTGTACTTGTCCGCCCTTTAATAGTCCAAACAGCATCTGGTAAAGGAACTTCCTGGCCGGACGACTAAAACCCATACTAAATCGCTCGGAAAATTGATGCAATTTTATTTGTATCTTTGTGGATAATTCTCTAAGTTCCATCAAGGCTCCTCCTTTTATTTTAAGTTGATTTCTCTCAAATTAATGTATAAGGTTGGAGCCTTTTTTGCAAGTAATTTACACGCTTTTTTTTATACGTAACTCCCAAATTATTAATTGATTATATTATGTAGCTCTATCAAATTTTGGGGGACATCCTGGAAATTCCCTCACCTGCTGAATGTCCCCCATTTTTCACTCAAGCGCCAAACACAATTGTTTTTTCATTAAA
>JBHHWX010000922.1:0-1663 GCA_046756745.1 bacterium
GGGCCAAGACCGCGAGCTTGGACATCGCCAGCGACGACCCGGATGAGAATCCTTTTCTGATACCTTTGACCGGCGTTGGAGAAGAGCTGCCGCCGAGCAGCGGCGAAGTCACATTTGAGGAAATCCAAAGCGGCGGGTCCTCGGACGTGAGCGCGGTTTCCACTGCCGGGAGTCTGACTGGCGTCGCCGGACATGTTTATTTAGCGGCGATATCCAGCAAGCCTTACCGGCTTGTTACCCAGGTCTCCGGAATGAACGGCAACTGGACCCAAGTCGCGGCGCAATGTGCCGGGCGTAACCAAACCGGCGTCGAGATTTGGATGTCTCTCGATGCATCCGTAACCGGCGCAGTGACGGCCACATTTGCAAGTGCGCCGAGAAACGCCGTCATTGTGGCAGCGCGTTATTCCAGCGTTGATATACTGAACCCAATAGGTAGTGTTGTTTCGGGCAACAGCAATGGCGAGAACGGCGGCTGCTCCGGCGGCAAAGATAACGCCGCTTATAGCTTTACTCTTACCACGGGCGTGCCGAACGCAGCGGTGTTCGGAGCGATTGCCATGCGTCAGCGAGTGCATAATCCCGGATTGGGTTACACCGAACGCGTCGAATTCATACAGGGTGGCGGCGGGGCGGCCTCTTCCGTAGCTATTGTGGATCAACTGGTGTCCGTTCCGTCGGTGGTCATCTTAGACGGTTCGTTCGATAACGATGTGGACTGGGCAGTCGCCGGTTTCGTGATAAAACCACAAGCGGCTCTTCCCAAAACACAGACTGTTTTTCACGATGAGATAGAGGGATATTCCGTGATCCCCTCAGGGTATAAACTTGAACAGAATTACCCTAATCCGTTTAATCCCAGCACGGCGATTACTTTTTCGACGCCACTAACCGGCGAAGTAACGCTTTCCATTTACAACCTGCGCGGACAGTTAGTACAGACGTTGCATTCCGGGATTATCCCGGCAGGTCAGCACCATATGATGTGGCATGGTATGGATTTGCACGGAGCTACAGTGCCAAGCGGGGTTTATGTGTATCGGCTAAAAGCCACAGGCATTGTCTTGAGTCGGAAGCTCATTTTGCTGAAATAAGGACAAATGACCACAGGAGGGGATAAGTTTAAGGTTATTTTTGGCATAGCGAAGGTCAACAGATTCGCTCTAGATGGACGGTCGGAAAATGGGGACGCCTTCGGGCAAGTGAGTTTAGATTTTTCGGCCAAACTCATCGGTGTTTTGCCGAAAGAACTTTGCTAACAAAACACAATGAAAAACCTCTGGAGAATAAATCCTTCTATATGTACCTAAAAGCGGGAGATGCTTCGTCGCCTCGCTCCTCGCAAAGACCTCTTTTCCCTTTTTTTTGGACAGCCACGTTAGGATTAAATGAATGCTCTGATTCATCCAACTGAAAACGAATTATCCCATCTCTAAACTTGACTCTTTTTGAAATCCTACTTATCTTGCTATATTAAATTCTATGCTACTTAACAGGAATGTTCTTTAGCTTATCATTTCATGCGCGTATCTATTCAGGCGCGAGAAGCTTCGGAGTGAAAAACTTTAGTTTTGCACTGTTTCAACGAAAGTCGCAACGCTAAAGCGCTGCACTCCAAACGGACTCCTTATTATGAAAAAAATGACTTTTGAATCTGCCATGA
>JBHHWX010000923.1:0-1662 GCA_046756745.1 bacterium
CATCTCTAATGAAGTCCATGATATTAAAAAGTAGAGAATTAAGCAAGAAAAAAATCGAGACGAGAGGAAAACGACAGGTGTTCAGGCTTTAGCCTGTCCATCTCGTCTTTGCGATGAGGACACACGAAAGCTGCGTGATTGCCGGCAAGGCGCGCCAGCCGACGAAGCAATCTGCCGAGGTAAGCTTTTTTAGTTTTTTTCAAAGCTTCGGTCAGAGTTTTGCTCATGAAATATTTACCCGTATTTTGTGTAAAAATTTCTTAAGTTTGTTACAGTGACATTCTTCCGAATCTGATAAGTATCCTCGACAGGAGCAACAATATAAACGTCGGTTAAGTTCAGATCCTCGATTGCATGCCAGAATCCTTTGAGTGGTTTGGGCGCCATTGACGCTTTGAATTCGACCCCTACTTTTCGCTGGCCCTTGATAAGCAGTAAATCCAATTCCGCGCCGGCTGATGTGCGATAAAAGAAAGGCTCAAAATTCTGCATCCATGTGATTATATTTTCAGATGCCAATCCTTCCCAGGAAGCGCCGAAACTCGGATGCCCCATTAATTCGTCGAAGGTAGAAATGTTCAACAGGGCATGTAAAATTCCAGAATCCCGGATATACAGTTTTGGCGTCTTTACCAATCGCTTTCCAACATTTTTTTGAAAAGGTTTTAATAGACGAATCGTGAATGTACGGGATAAAATATCCAGGTGTGAACGAATGGTTGGATGAGTTACACCGATGGATTCACTCAAAGAGCTCAGGTTAAGCAGGCCTCCATGAAGATGGGCACACATTTGCCAGAGTCTTCTCAATGTATCAGCAGGAATTTGAAATCCGAGCTGCGGAATGTCACGCTCCAAAAAAGTTCGAATGAAATTTTGCCGCCAAACATAAGACAGCTCATCATTTTCTGAGAGATAACTTCTAGGAAATCCTCCCCGAAGCCATAAACGATTTAATGGGTTTTTTTCAATCTGCCATGTCTTTAAAATTTCCGAATGGAGAAAAGGAGTCAACTCGAGATAAACAATTCGACCTGCTAACGTTTCTGAGCTTTGTTTTATCAAATCTCTGGAAGCCGAACCCAGTATTAAAAATTGACCGTTTCGGTTTCTTTGATCAATGACACTTCGCAAGACGCTGAAAATTTCTGGCTTTCTCTGGATTTCATCCAGGCAAATTAGTTTGTCTTCGTGAGGTTGGAAGAAAATTTCCGGTTCATCCAATTTTTGCAGGTCGGAAGGCAGCTCAAGATCCAGATAAATTGTATTCCCAAGTTCTTGTTGAACTTTTTTCGCCAATGTCGATTTTCCAGCCTGTCGGGGTCCGAGCAGTGCCACAGCCGGAAAATGTTTAAGCGACTGCAATAATGTTGCTGAAATCGACCTTTTTATGTATATACCTGGCAAATTGAAAACCCTTTTTACAAATTACAAGGAAGAGCTCGTTGAATCTAAAAGATTATGATGTCATAATCAAGGATTATTCTCGTTTGTCTTATCGAATACCGGGGAGGTATGAGTCTCTGTTACAACATGTCATTCCCGGGTGCTTTTATTGGGAATCTATCTTAATTAGGGATATTCCGGCACAAAAGATCGCCGGAATGACAGCACATGGGCTATCTTATTTAGTGTTTGAACGAAAACTATTAACATAGCTGT
>JBHHWX010000924.1:0-1662 GCA_046756745.1 bacterium
TCTCAAGGAGACAGAATATTGGGCATTTTGAAAGAAACTTATAATCTGCCGGGAAAGCGGTCGCGCCACTGGGTTTTGCTGTGGGATGCGTCCACGGGCGTGCCTCTGGATACGCTGGAGCATGACCACTCTGTGAAAAGCGCGGAATTCGACCGCCGTGGGAATCGCGTTCTGACGCATAGTCCCGACGGGAGGGTGGCGCAGCTATGGGACGCCAGAACCGGCAGACGAATCGGCCCCCAAATGCACCACACCAACGAAAATCAGCCGCCAATTTTCAGCCCAAATGAAGATCGAATTTTGACCATAGCTGGCGACATTTTACACCTATGTCATGTTGACCATAGCGTTTCAGCACACGATAGCCTAAAACACGATGGCTTTGAGCTGAAAGGGATATTCACCCGCACAGGAACGCGTCTGCTGACCTGGAGCAACCAAATCAAATCGCGAGATGGCAGCGGAAAAATTATGGGGGAAGCTTCGGTTCGTTTGTGGGATGTCGCATCAGCCAGACCCGTTGGCAAAATCATGAAGCACGGCTCTGTCAGCAGCGCCGGTCTGATTACTGTTCCGGAGCCTGCAGCAGTATTGGGAGTCGCGTTCGATCCGAGTGAAAAACACATCCTCACCTGGAGCAATGACAAGACCGCACGGCTATGGGGCGCCGAAACCGGCATGCAAATCGGTCGCAGTATGCAACACGGCAAAACGGTAAACGGCGCCTGTTTTGACAGGGAAGCGAAACGTATTTTGACCTGGGGAGCGGACAGCACGGTGCGATTGTGGGATGCTGAATCCGGCAAACAGATCGGTCCGAGCTTGCGTCATAGCGCCAGCGTCCTGCGTGCGACATTTGACCGTCAGGAGCAACGCATTATGGCCTGGAGCAAGGATAGCAATGCAACAATTTGGGACATAAGTGTGGATCTGGACTTCCCCCATGAAGCGCGGGCCCTCGAAATCCAGGCATTAACAGGCACTGCCTACAACAGCTTCAACAATACCGTTCAAGCCATCGAGGCAGAAGAACTTCATTCCTTGCACGACCGGTATTTTGAAATCGCCAGGGAACATTATAAAATCTGTCGCTATGCGATGGCGAATCGTTTTCGCCAGCTTTATCCGGAAAAAGCAGCGAAGATTCGACAATGGCCGGTAAGCAAATAGACGATGGTTCATAATAGTTAAGATGCGTTTTAACACGCGGAACAACGATTTGCCTTTTTGCAAAAATCCGTGTTTCATCCCTGTCAAGCAGTGGCGAATACATATTTTATCGCATGATTCAGATCAATAACATCCACACAAAAAAGGAGCAAACAATGGAAACAATCTTGATTATCGTCGCAGTGGTCGCAGTAGCCTTCTTGTTGTTCGGAAGGCGGGGCAAATCAAAAACCGGCAGCCACACAAATGGCGGCGATTTAAACGGCAATGGTGGTGACGCCGGTGGTGATGGTGGTGATGGCGGCGGTAACGGCGGCGGTGGGGAATAAAAGGAGGATCAAGCCGATGAAAATAGCTGTTGGCAGCGACATGAAAACCCATTTGGCGGAATTCGTTGTCGAGGAATTGAAGGAAAGAGGCCACGAAATCGACGTTTATGGCGCGCTGGTGAAAGAGCCGGCGCCCTGGCCGAAAGTCGCGGTTGAAGTGGCT
>JBHHWX010000925.1:0-1655 GCA_046756745.1 bacterium
GAGCAGCGATGTCTTTGTGCTGCGAGTTGAACTCAATCAAAAACAGCAGTGGGGGTACTACGGACGCTACGTCGGCAAACAGTTTTGGTTGAACATTCGGAAGACGCCACAAATCTCGACGGCTCCCGGTTCTCCGTTAAGGGGGCTGACTATTACGGTAGATGCCGGGCATGGCGGAGAATTTGAGGGCGCAGTCGGGCCTACGGGTTTGTATGAGAAAGATGTGAACCTGCAGTTGGCAAAGACGGTAGCGGCCATGTTGGAAGCAGCCGGCGCGCAGGTGCTCATGACCCGAATGTCGGATACGACCGTGACTTTGCGAGACCGTATCAAGATCGCGCGGTCCGCTAACTCTCACATTTTTGTTTCTCTACATAATAACTCCATCGGCCCCGCGACCAACCCGCTAAGACCACGCGGAACCAGTACCTATCATACCGTGCCGCAATCAGAAGCCGTCGCACGAAGTGTCTACAATCGCATGCTCGAGTTAGGATTGTCGCCGTTTGGCCGAGTTTTATCGACCTATTTTGTCACCCGGCAAACCAGCCTGATCTCTTTTTTGGTGGAAAGCGTTTTTATCACCCATCCGGAAGACGAATTGCTGTTGTTGGATGAGTCGTTTTTGCAGGAGATGGCAGGCGCGGTGGTAAACGGTATCAAAGATTTTGTTGTCGACAAAATGCCTGCGGACTCGAAGACAGATTCTATGGAAACCGATGGTTCCGAGCCCGCCGAACCGGATACGCTACGTTACTGGCGAGATTAAACTCTTGATTTTAGGCCAATGGGTGTTTAATTTATGTGTGAGGGTCAATTATGAAGCGGCTTGAAACATTCGATAATAAATATCCAAATCGCGATTATACGATCACAATTGTTAACGAGGAATATACCTCGGTTTGTCCCATGACGGGTCTGCCGGATTTTGGCACCATCACCATTAAATATGTGCCGGACAAAAGGTGCTTGGAGTTGAAAGCCTTGAAGTACTACTTTCTCGAATACCGCAACGAAGGTACTTTTACGAAGCGGCGGTAAACAAGATTTTAGATGATTTGGTGGAGGCGTGCCAGCCCAGAAAGATGGAGGTCATCGGCGAGTTTAGCGTACGTGGCGGTATGCGCTCAGCGGTCAGGGCGGAATATCAAAAGGAGCAACCGTGACCGCGGGACTGGCAGTGGTTCTTGCGAGTGGGGGCATGGACAGCGCGGTCACGCTCGCCATTGCCAAACAAAACTACGAATTGGCTCTGCTGCATCTCAATTACGGCCAGCGTACGGAACGACGAGAACTGCAGGCATTTAACGATCTCGCCAGATTTTATCAAGCTCAAAAAACTTTGATCGTCAGCGTTGAGCATCTGGCACAGATCGGTGGCTCGAGCTTGACGGATCGTGACGTCAGGGTAACCACAGCCGATTTAGACGGCAAGAAAATCCCCACTTCCTACGTTCCGTTCCGAAATGCAAACATCCTCTCCGTTGCCACAAGCTGGGCCGAGAGCCTTGGTGCCGTTCGAATCTTCGTAGGCGCCGTGGAGGAGGACAGCTCCGGCTACCCGGACTGCCGCAGAGAGTTTTATGATGCGTTTGAAAAAGTCGTCGACGTTGGAACCAAACCGACGACGAAAATTCAAATCATCACGCCCATCA
>JBHHWX010000926.1:0-1651 GCA_046756745.1 bacterium
TTGTTGAGTGGGATTGTGGTGCTGATTTATCAGCTGACACTATTGAAGCCCACTTGAAAATTGCATAACAAGTTCGGGGCATCTCAATTTTAACGGCCAAACAATTCCTGGACTCCCTATCTAAAATTCAGTGAAGCGAGAATCACTTGAAGAGATTATTGCAAAAAGACAAATCACGGTCAATGAAGCATTGGATATTTTACACGAAATCACTGAAGGACTTGCAAAAGCGCATGAAATCGGATATTTGGTCATTGATGGCGACAGGCATTTCGGTAATTGAAAGCGCGGGAAAACCTAAATAAACACAACGTCACATTTGAAGAGGCGATAACAGTGTTCTGGGATACGCTTTCTTCAACCATTGCAGACTTACATCATTCAATAGACGAAGACCGATATATTATTGTCGGCAAATCTGCGCGCGGTCGCATTTTGGTTGTAGTTCATACTGACAGGGGTGACAAGATTCGCATCATAAGCGCCCGTATTGCGACGAAACGTGAAAGGAGAATCTATGAAGAAGGCAAATAAAACACCGCATGATCCGGATATGCTGGACGAATACGATTTTAGCAATGGCATAAGGGGCAAATACGTCAAACGCCTGACAGAGGGAAGTAATATTGTTGTGCTTGCGCCAGATGTCGCAGAAATATTTCCTGATTCCGATTCCGTGAACGATGCTTTGCGCGTTCTGGCCAATATTGTTCGCCAAAGAACGGAAAACTTGGTTGCTTAAATCGCTATTTTCCAATAAAAGATGTCGCATCTAATCAAATATCCTCATACCATTTAAACCTCAGGCGACACTTCATCGAATTTTTCTAACCCATGAGCTTTATTTTCAAAAAATCGGCTTGACTTTTAGTTTTTATATTTTATCTTATTGGCCTGCTTTTTGAGAGGTACATTCAATATCATCAAAAAAAGCGGCGAAGCAACAAAAAAGTTGACTTTGACAATTTAAAGCAGTATACTTATCTGCTCTGGTCGCGACGCAAGTTGCGATCAGTTGTTCTTTGCAAAAATGAAGCGTACATGGTTCGTTTAGAGAGCGGGAAGGTTTTTATATCGTCAATAAAAATCAACAACGAAGAGTTTGATCCTGGCTCAGGACGAACGCTGGCGGCGTGCTTAACACATGCAAGTCTACGAGAAAGTTCCGGCTTGCCGGAATAAGTAAAGTGGCGAACGGGTGAGTAACGCGTATGTAACCTACCTTTGGGTTGGGGATAACCCCGCGAAAGCGGGGCTAATACCGGATAATGCAGCGGATCCGCATGGATACAGTTGTTAAAGTGGGCTTCGGCTCACGCCTGAAGATGGACCTGCGTCCCATTAGCTTGTTGGTGGGGTGGTAGCCCACCAAGGCAACGATGGGTAGCCGGCCTGAGAGGGTGTTCGGCCACACTGGGACTGAGATACGGCCCAGACTCCTACGGGAGGCAGCAGTGAGGAATATTGGGCAATGGGCGCAAGCCTGACCCAGCAACGCCGCGTGAGGGATGAAGCTTTAAGAAGTGTAAACCTCTGTTAGAAGGGAAGAATGGTTTTAAGGTAAATAATCTTAAGATTTGACGGTACCTTCAGAGAAAGCCCCGGCTAACTCCGTGCCAGCAGCCGCGGTAATACGGGGGGGGCTAGCGTT
>JBHHWX010000927.1:0-1646 GCA_046756745.1 bacterium
ACTGATCGACCTTTAGGGCGGAGACTTTACGAACATACACTTGATCGCATGTCTGCCCGCTGGGACAGGTTTTCGTGGTTTGGTCTTTTGCCAGTTTCCAATGATGGCAGGCTTGAAGCACTACCTGAATCATATGATGCAGCGAAACTTATCCCTGCATTGGAAGCCGTATTAATTGAGGCTCTGGAACCACGTCAAAATAGAAAAAGAGGAGACGATTTAGCCGCAGTGGAGTACCTTCAAAAAGTCGATCCTGAAATCGAAAAAAAGAAAGTAAAAGCAACACTCGATGCGGCATTGAACAAATTGTGAGAATGTCGAACAAATCGCTCAACCCGACTCGATTCCACTTTGCGGCCTTCGGGCTGTGTCGTTGGCTCGCGGGTTAGCTCCACGTTAGCGAGGTCTCTTAGGGGTCAAAAAGGATATTCTCATTCATGAATTAGAAAAATAGATTGGGTTTTGAATAAAAGACAATCTCAATTCAACACACAAACTCACCAACCATAACGACGGAGGTTTAAGTGTCAGAAAATAGTGAAGAAAAAGTCGAAGCTGTTCCGCCCCCTCACGCACAACTGATCCAAATGATCACAGCCTCTTGGGGCTCCAAGGTCATTTATGCCGCCGCAAAACTCGGACTGGCCGATCATCTTGACGGAACGCCAAAAAGTGCTGCTGAATTGTCCGGCGTCACAGGTACGCATGCTCCCTCCTTGCATCGACTAATGCGTACTCTGGCCAGTATGGGCATTTTCACTGAAGATGACGCGCAACAATTCTCTCTCACACCATTGGGTGCGGCGCTGAAAACAGGTGCGCCCGGTTCGGCACGATCCAGCGTACTCACGCTCGGAAGCCCTTGGTTTGTCGGTGCCTTCGAGCAAATCATACATTCCCTTGAAACGGGTGATACTGGTTTCGAAAAAAATATGGGAATGCCCATTTTCAACTATCTTGGGCAACACCCCGAAGACGCATCCATGTTCAGCGAGACAATGGTTGGCTTTCATGGTACCGAGCCTGCGGCCGTTGCTGCGGCCTACGATTTTTCGAACTTCGAAAAGGTCGTGGATGTGGGCGGTGCCACTGGAAACATGCTGGGGGCAATCTTAAGTCGCCATGCCGGGCCTCGCGGCGTTCTGTTTGATATGCCACATGTGGTTGGTGATGCACCCGCATTACTCAAAGAACGTGGTGTTGATCAACGCGTAACCATAGAGTCTGGTGATTTTTTCAAGACGGTTCCTGCGGGAGGAGATGCCTACATCCTATCGCACGTTATCCATGACTGGAACGAAGCACAGTGTCTCACCATCCTCGGTCATTGCCGCAAGTCCATGAAGCCAAACGGTCGTCTATTGATTATTGAAATGGTACTTCCGGCTGGCGACACACCACATCCTGGCAAGATGCTGGACATGGTCATGCTGGTACTGCCTGGAGGTCAGGAACGTACAGAGTCCGAGTACTCAGATCTTCTTGAGAAAGCTGGTTTTCGCCTTGTTCGCGTAGTGCCCACAGAGTCTGCGGTGAGTGTGGTGGAAGCTGTATTAGCGTAAAGAGCAGAATCTCTCGGTGCTGGAAAATCGCTAACGAATAAGGTTAGATCGTGAGAGCGGAGCGAGCCACAATCTGAACCGATT
>JBHHWX010000928.1:0-1637 GCA_046756745.1 bacterium
CTAAGTTTATTGATGACATGGGACAAAAAATGGCAAAAGTTTCCCACCGGCCGCATTTAAAATTTACTTTCAGGATAGTCGACAGCCCGATCATTAATGCGTTTGCTTTGCCGGGCGGCTATGTCTATTTTACTCGCGGCATTCTGGGCTATATGAACTCCGAAGCTGAAGTAGCCGGGGTCCTGGGGCATGAGATTGGCCATGTCACGGCTCGGCACGGGGCCAAAGCCTATACGCGCGCCCAACTGGCACAGGTTGGCTTTGGCGTCGGCATGGTGTTTTCAGAAAAATTTCGCCAGTACAGCGGCTTCGCCCAGCTCGGAGTCGGACTCTTGTTCATGCGCTTTAGCCGCGATCATGAACGTCAGTCTGACCAGCTCGGGGTGCAATACTCGACGAAAATCGGTTATGACGCGACCAACATGTCGCATTTTTTTGGGACGCTGACGAGTCTCAGACAACAGGCCGGCGGGGGTGGCGGCGGCGCCCTGGATAGCTGGTTCTCCACACACCCGGATCCCGAGGCGCGTGAAGCGAAAACATTCCGACTTGCAAAAGAGGCGCAGAAAAAATCCCCGTCTGCCGTTTTTAGAACAGAACGAGAACCTTACCTGAAGCTCATTGATGGCATTGTGTTCGGCGAAGATCCTCGGCAAGGGTTTGTTGAGAAGGGCTATTTCTACCACCCGACGCTCGATTTTCAATTCCCGGTACCGAGTGAATGGCAATTAGTGAACACTCCCCAGCAAGTCCAGATGATCAACAAGGAGAAAAATGCCGGTATCCAGTTTACGTTGGCGGAGGAGGCGAGCGCCCGCCGGGCTGCTGACAAGTTTATCGCCAGCTCCAAAGCTGAAGTGAAAGCGTCCGACTATCGCAAAACACACGGTTTCAGGACCGAGATTCGGGAAAGTACCATTACCGGCGAGCAAGAAAATTTGAGCGTAATTTCCTATTTTATTGAGAAAGGGCAGAACGTTTTCGTTTTTCATGGCTTTGCCTCGACGGCCAATTATGGAAAGAATTTGAGCGCATTCAAATATACCATGAATAACTTCGACCGCTTGAGAAACCAAAAAGCCCGGAACGTTAAACCGAAACGGATCAAAGTCGTGCGCGTCACACGGACGACATCCTTGAAGAATTTCCTGAAACGGTATCCGGATGATAAGGTCTCCGCGGAGGAGCTCGCTATTATCAATGGCATGAAACTGACGGATTCGGTTCGCCCCGGAGACAGGATTAAGGTTTTGAGGAAGTAGGCAATCTTGAACAGAGGTTAAGAAGGTTAATTGTTTACCGGGCTGAATCTTTACGACGGATACAACTTCATTGTGGTCTTATTTGACAGGATAACAGGATAGACAAGATAAAAGAAACCCTGTTTATCCCGTCTAAAATTTATAAAAACGACAAGTGCGAGTCATTCTACTGATCAGAGATCGCCCTTTCAATTTCGTCCGATGTTGGTTCATCGCCCGGTTTCGTCTTTTCCAGAAACTCACCAAATTTGGCGATCACAAGTTCAGGTTGCTTTCCGCTCAATTGTCTTTTCATCCACTCAATGGTGTCATCCTGCATTACCGCAGCCTGCAGCCAATGGTTGACCAAACTGTTGAAAGAGATGTTTTTCTTCT
>JBHHWX010000929.1:0-1630 GCA_046756745.1 bacterium
TGCCTAATAAGGAGATTACTTCGCTGAGAAGCGCTCGCAAAGACATCAAAAATCAAGTTTTCGTTCAAACACTCATTAAATCCAGGAGGAGGAAACCATGATTTACCAAAGGCTAAAGTTCTTCGCAATTTGTTGTGTTGTAAGCATCATTCCGTTTACGGCAAGCGCCCAGCAACCGGTTCCTGCCACAGCTAAGAATGCTCTACAGTTTGCAGAACCGGCTGCAAAGAGCTGGGCCGCAGATGCGGCGCTGGTTTTGATCGGTACAGGCACGGAGCCCGGTATGTTTGCCGACGGACGAGCCGATATATGGAACTTTGTATTTTATTCGGCGGCCAACGACAGCGCCCGCAATTTTTTTGCTGATGCAACGCGAGTGATAAATCAGGAACCCCCTGCAGGGTCCTTGCCTTCTTTGCTAGCCATCGGAACGAATTGGCTGGACACCGACGCAGTGGCCCGGGTTACTGAAAGTCGCGGCGGCGGCCATTTCAGAAGCGTGTATCAGAATGTTAAAGTTCTGGCGGGGTTGGGATTTAACGTCAGTCAGCCGCCGGACACGCGGCCGGGCGAGAAAATATGGGTGGTGGCTTACGCCGCATTTTCAGACACCTCACAGGCTCCCATTGCCGTGCTCCGGTTTGAATTGGCAGCCGGATCCGGGGCGCCTATTCCACTGGAGCGCGTCGTCAAAAATGACCCGCCTGCGGGTGAAAACATCGAATTTGTAAACCAGCGCAACGATACGTTGGCCGTATTGAATTTTACATCGGGCGCTCCGGACAGCGTTGCTGTCGAGGCTTTTCCTGGAATCCTGCCGGATACGACACAAAACGATAAGGCCGTGCACCGGTTCTACAACATTACCGCCTATTCGGCGAACCCCAATTTTGAAGCGACGCTGACCCTGCATTACACTCAGCAGGAGTTTGACGCCTCCGGCCTCAGCGATGAATCTGCATTGAAACTTTATCGCAGGAAGGAAGGGGAAGACTGGCAATTGGTGGGAGGAACTGCCGACACGATTTCCAATTCGGTAACAGTGACAGGCGTTACGGAATTTTCAGCATGGGCGTTTGCGGATCCGACCGATCAACCGTTGAAAGTCGATGACCAGGCCGGGCCGCGTCCTGAGGACTTCAACCTGTGGCAAAATTATCCCAATCCGTTCAATCCAACCACGACCATTCAATATCAATTACCGAAAGCGGAGCGGGTCACTTTGAAAATTTACAATGTGATGGGCCAGGAAGTGCAGACATTGGTAGATGAAGTGAAACAGCCCGGCGTTTACAAAATCAACTGGGATGGAAAGAACAGTCAGGGTTTGGCAGCCGGAACGGGATTGTACGTGCTTCGGATGGCCGCGGGTCATCTTGTGCAAAGCAAGAAAATCGTGCTTTTGAAATAGATTCACTTTTGATTC
This sequence comes from bacterium, assembly GCA_046756745.1. Taxonomy (GTDB): domain Bacteria; phylum Zhuqueibacterota; class Zhuqueibacteria; order Oceanimicrobiales; family Oceanimicrobiaceae; genus JBHHWX01. The sequence goes on from JBHHWX010000929.1 coordinate 1,427, forward strand.
ATGATTCTGTTGATTAATAACTCTGTCAGGGTTAGCGTTTTCCATAAAACGTCTATATGGAGTAACCCTGACAGAGTTTATCGACACTCGCATGAGCCCGGATTCGACCGCTTGTTACGCCAGCCCGAGAGAACGAAGCGCCTGAATCCTTTGCAGAACCGGCGGATGCGAGTAATTCAAAAAGACGTAAAACGGATGCGGGGT
>JBHHWX010000930.1:0-1629 GCA_046756745.1 bacterium
CCTCTAGCGCTTTATCAAAATAAGCAATCTGTCGCACTTCAAACTTGAAACTAAGCTTTTTTGGCATTACCACTTTTTTTAGTTCAATAAAAATCCCGTTTAAGAAATTATTAACTTCTGATGTGGTCTTGGTTTAGTGGACACAATTCTTAGAGTGAATTAAATTCATTCAGGAGGTGTTCAATGAAAAAAAAAGGAAGACGAGTTCATACAAAAGAATTCAAAGAAGAGGCAGTAAAGCTGGTACAAGAGCAGGGCTACCCTGTAGCCGAAGCCGCAAGGAATTTGGGAGTGAGTCCAAGTATCCTTGGGCGATGGAAACGAGAATTAGAAAAAATCGAAGGCGGTGAAACCAATCCTGGCAGCATGGCGAACATGCAAGCCGAATTAAAACGTCTTCGGAAGAAAAACAAGCGATTGGAGATGGAGCGAGAAATTTTAAAAAAAGCGGCCACCTTCTTCGCGAGAGAATCAGGATGAGATATCAATTTATTGATATTGAGAAGCAGGTGTATCCAATCGTCCTGATCTGTGAAGTCATGCGAGTCAGTTGCAGTGGATATTACTCATGGCGTTCAAGAAAAAGATCAGCCAGAGAGATAGAAGATGAGCAGCTTATACCGATTGTCAAAGCGGCTGCCAGAGCATCAAGAAGGACGTATGGCACTCGACGTATCGTGGAAGAAATAAATGAAAATGGTCACTCCTGTGGTCGTGATAAAGCCCGTAGGCTAATGAAATTAGCCGGAGTGTCCGTCCGGCGAAAAAAGAAGTTCAAGGTGACGACAGACAGCAATCACAAACTACCGGTATCCCCGAACCTGCTGGCAAGGAAGTTTTCGGTCTCTGCGCCTGATCGTGTCTGGGTTTCTGACATTACCTATCTCTGGACATCAGAAGGCTGGTTGTATCTCGCAGTTATATTGGATTTGTTTCAGAGGAAGGTTGTGGGATGGTCCATGAGTCATCGGATCAACAAGCAACTAGTCATGGATGCATTACGAATGGGCATCTGGCGTTGCCGTCCGAAAGCGGGCCTGATTTTTCATTCAGATCGAGGGAGCCAGTATTGTAGTCATGATTTTCTAAATCTGCTAAAAACCCACAACATGCTCAGTAGCATGAGTCGTAAAGGAAATTGTTGGGATAATGCGGTAGCAGAAAGTTTTTTCGGGAGTTTGAAAACTGAGTGGGTCTATTTTACAAAATACACCACCCGAGAAGAAGCACGAAGAGATGTTGTCGATTACATCGAAATGTTTTATAACAGCAAACGACGGCACTCGTATCTGGGTTACTTGAGCCCAATGGAGTTTGAAAAAAAATGGCATTTTAAAAAAGCGGCCTAAGAAAACTGTCCACTTTTTCCAGACCAGGTCATTCAGCTATCACGCCATTCAAGAATTTAGAGGAGAGTTGGATGTTATTATCTTGATCAACGCTCACTGAATCCATAACATTTAACTTCTTAAATAATTCAATTTTTTTACTGTCGTCATTATTTTCGAAAAGAATATTTTCGGAATGAACAATATAATTTCTTAAATCCTGATATAGTTTCATTTTTGACCAACCATCATTTGATATTTGAATTCCAATTACCTTTTTTAAGTAGTTTTTAGATCTTTG
>JBHHWX010000931.1:0-1629 GCA_046756745.1 bacterium
AGATTACGAAAGCAGCAAGAATCCCTTTCAGGAAAGGCGCGAACAAATTGCTAAATGGCGTGAGTACTGTGACGATGACATTGAAGAAGACAAAGAAGTTATTACGGTTGCTACCGTGCTCCAGCAGCAAGGCATTAAAAAGCTCGACTCTTTACATATTTCTTGCGCTATCAAAGCAAAAGCGGAGTACTTCCTTACTACTGATGATGGCATTCTTAAAAAGGCTACTCTTGTCAAAAATATCAAAATCACAGACCCGATCGGGTTCATAAAGGAGGTAACGACATGATTACCGACACAGAAATAAAGGCACAGGGAATTCAGATACTTGCACTGCATCTTGGCGATGTGGAAGCAGAGCGGTTTATTGCTCTTATTCAAAGGGAACCATTTGACTATACAAAATGGCGGCAAGAAATGGATGAGGGATTAAGTATTGAGGAAATAAGCCATAGAGCGATGGCTTTGAGAAGAAAAAACACCAAACAAGGTACGTAACTCAATACTGAATTTGTTGAAACTTACCGAAGATGTCTCCTTCGAAAATCCGTGCCGACTTCAACAACGTCACAATAAAAGAATACTGGGTAGCGGCAGGTTTGGGTGAAAGTTTCAGCCCAGCGCCTGTCGTTTTTGCGGCAAAGTCAAAACTCATCCAGCGCCGCCCCCCAAAAGAGCAAAACAGCATTTCGGAAAAAGCACACCAATTGGGGCAATTCAAAAAAAGCAAAATAAAGAACAGTGCAAGTCAATAAGTTCAGTCAGTGCCCCAAGTCAGGCGAAGCTGCTAACAATCGTTTGCTCCCTGACCGCGACAGCGCGGGCGTGATTTTCAGGTCAGGAACGCCTCTCGAATTCTGAGGTAGCGTGAAGCTTTGATGCTCGAATTGTCGCGGCAGGAGATGCTGTCGTTATTTTTTCCCACAGTATTTGGAGTTTGAACCCACACTTCCCTAAACCCGTTGCACAAGCCAGGAAATAAGTCCCACGCCATTCCTGGCGTGCGTGGCGATGCCGACCCTTCGGCACTCAAACCTCACATTTTAACCCCAATTTTTCCATTACGAAAGGAGGTTTCAAAAATGCTGAGCCTTAACAAGTAGAGCAATTGTACCCATACAGATCAACATAGAACCAAAAATAAAAAACGCCCGCCAGGAAGATTTCCTGTACGGGCGTTTGCGCTTGCGAATCGCGTCCTTCGCATTCCGTTTGAAAAAATATCGGGTGTTCACACTTTAGTGTGTTTGTGACGGCCTGTTGAAACAACCTGAAGGTTGAACACCTTTGACTTTATTTACTCAAGACCATTCTCCTGACCTGGGTCTGATCGCCAACCTGCAAGTGCGAGAGATAGACGCCTGACGCCATCTGGCGACCATTGCGATCTCTGCCATCCCAGGTCGTGGCATACGCGCCGGCCGGTTTGATGGCGTCGACAAGCGTCCTGACTTCCTGTCCTAACAAATTGTAGATTCGTAAAACAATCCGTTGCGGCGCTGCGCTCCTGATCCGGTAGCGCAGCGTCGTGCGCGGATTGAACGGGTTCGGGTAATTCTGTTCGAGAACAAAAACGGCAGGAAGCAATCCGGCGTCTGGCGTTTCAATGCCGGTGACCGTACCGGAAGT
>JBHHWX010000932.1:0-1616 GCA_046756745.1 bacterium
AACTATAGTTTCGAGTCTCAGTACAAAAAAAATCACTTTTTGAAAAAAACACTTGCTTTTTATAAAAACACCGTCTCGGTTTGTATGTCGTAACTTATTGAAAATAAAGGGTTTGGCCGCACAAAAAACTCCTTATAGGTAAGTCATTAATCTATAGGGAGTTACGCTATGCAATCCGCCCTTCATTTTCTACTTGTTCTTTGGCTGAATTTTATTTTTATCCCGCTTCCACCACGTGTCGTAAGTACTTACGCCGAACTGCTTGTCGGCGCCATGCTGTCCGGCTCAGGGCACATTACAGATGCCCTGTTGGCTGTAGGTCACCAAAAGCACTTCTCCACGTATTATTGGCTGATTGAAAAAGCCAAGTGGTCCTACCTTGCGGTTTCGCGTCAATTGGTTCGGCTTGTCGTCCGCTGCTTCCCGCGCCATGAATGGAATCTCATCATTGATGATTTCATTTGCCCGCGCAACTCGAAAGAGGCGCCGGAAGTCAAGTATCATAAGGAGCATTCGACAAAGCCGAATCGCCCCAAGTATATTTGGGGACAACAATGGGTACTCATCGGCCTTTCGGTAACGTGGGGTAAACTTTCTGCTTGTTTGCCCTTGCTTCCGCGTTTGCATAAGAACGTCGGCAACGGCACGAAACTCACGACAGCTTTGAGCTTGGTTCGTGCTGTCCGTTCTCTGTTCGGAAAAGATGGCGGCAAACTGCGTTGCCTGGTCGATGCCTGGTACATGAAAGGAAAATTTGTGCTCGGTCTTTTGAAATGGGGCATCGACGTGATTGGCCAAGTCAGAAAAGACACTGCACTGTTTCTTGAACCCGCCCCTGTACCGGCACACGAAAGAAAAAAAGGTCGCCCGAGAAAATATGGCGCGAAGTTGACGCCAGAGCGTGTCTCAAAGCGAAAGCTTCACAAAGCCAAGCTGAATATCTACGGTGGCGTCAAAGAAGTCAAGTATCGGACAACAAGATGCCTGGCGCGCTTTCTTTTAGGCTGCCCTGTCATCGCTGTCTGGTGTCAACTTCCCGAGCAGAAAGACTGGTCATTGATTTTGTGCACAGACCTGTCTTTATCGCCGGAACAGATCATCAAGCTCTATGCTCGGCGTTGGAAGATTGAACCCATGTTTAATGAAATCAAACATGGCTATGGCGTTGCTGAAGCATGGGAAAGAACGAGTAGAAATTTGCATCGTTGGGTTTCCATGCTCTGTGTGGCGTATTCGTTGACGCGGATGCTCTCGCTTCTCGGTGCGGCCAGAAAGCATCGGAAAACGATGCCGCTGATTCAGTGGCGGAAGAACCACCCTGTGACTGCCGGTCTGGTGAAGATGGCGCTCGTGTTGTTTTTTCGGCAGTTTAGCTTTTCCAGGCTCTGGAACCCGAAGTCTAAAAAATTCAAACTCCCTGATAGCGAAATTGGGGAGCATGGAAAGCTCCAAAACCCTTAGATTTTGGAAAACAATACGTTATCTCAATAGATTATTGGAAAAACTCGAGTTGATAAATTTCTACAAGGGCTTATTGTGCCCATCTCGACTCGAAACTCTAGTATTCTCATATAGGTGGCATAAATATCCGGATTGAGATGTGTATACTTCTGTGT
>JBHHWX010000933.1:0-1612 GCA_046756745.1 bacterium
TAACAAAATCCGTGTTTCATCAGTGTGAATCCGTGGCTAATAATTTGCGGCTTCGCCGCGCTGGGTTCCTATAAACTATTGACCATTGGATTCCATTACTGCACAATTGTTTTCTGATATTTTATTTTCATATTTCACTTTTTGTTTCTCTGGATCTCTGCGTTAGATTAAAGAAGAAGTCCATAAGATTAAGATTGACCAAGTGATTTTACACAAGCCCTTAGAATTGTTATATCAATAAAAAAAGGAGAGGAACAATGGCAGAAAAAGAAGAACCGAAACTTGAAGAAAGAAAGTGGTATCAAAATGCCAAGGCGGTAGCCGGTTTGGTGACAGTGATCGTGGGGGCGATCGTCGGTATTATTTCGTTGTTGGGGAAGTTCGACATTGACATCGCCGGCTTATTTAAGTCTCCGGACGCGACGCCGACCCAGCACATTGTCATCGTACTCGACGCTTCGGAAGCGATGAATTCCGCTTTTGACGGCAGCACTAAATTTGAGATCGCAAGGCAGGTCGTCAGCGTAAAAATGGACAAAAATGTGTTGGACAGCGACAACCTGGCGCTGCGTCTGTTCGGCGGCGATTGTTCCACGGTGGCAGACGCCAAAAGTACCTGGAACGAGGTTGGCTTTAGCCAGAACAACAAGAAAAAAGTAGCAGAAGCGCTGGAAGAAATCAAGCCGGGCGGCGAAACCACGCTCGTGAGCGCGCTCAATGAGGCTGTCGCAGAGTTGATCAAAGAATCACAAGGGAGCGAAGATGTAAGTAAAAAACTTATTGTCATCGCCGGGCGTTTTGACTCCTGCCCGCTCCGTTCAGTGGACGACATCGAGGAGCGTAAAAAAGAGCTGGACCCGGAGGGGAAAATAAAAATGGATATCCAGTTCTTCGGTATGGCGGTACCGGAAAGTGACCGGGAGAAATTCAAGCGCATGAGCGAGAAAACCGGCGGCAGAACGTTCTTTGCCAATAACCAAAAAGAGCTCGAGCTGGCCATGACCCAACCCGATTTAAAAAACCAATTCGACCTGGCAAAACAGGAATACATGAACCAGCGTTTCGAGCAAGCCCGCCCCGATTGTGAAAAAGCCGCTGCCGACGGGCTCCCGGAGGCCATGACGCTGTTGGGTAACCTGACTTATCACGGCAAGGGCGGACTGCAAAAGGATCACAAAAAAGCCGCGGATTATTACCGCCAGGCAGCCGATTTAAACGACCACGACGCGATGCTGCATCTCGCGAACATGACCTCTCGTGGTGAGGGCGTCCAACAGGACAACCAAGCGGCGTTCGCACTTTTCAAAAAAAGCGCAGAATTAGGAAACGTGGACGCCATGAACAGTCTGGCCTTTGTTTATGAAAAAGGGCAAGGGGTGGCAAAGAACCCGCAACAAGCGGCTTTTTGGAGAAACAAAGCAGCCTCCGCTGAGACGGTCGGGCAAAAATAGGAGGGTTGGGTCATGGCAAAATTTAGGGGGCTATGTTATTATCGGTGAACTTTTGCATTTTTGTGCAAAAGTTTGATCAGATTTCAGATGGCGTTTACGAGGTTCAGGTACTTTGACATAAAGACTTATTGCCTGTTTGGTTCCTGCTTGTCCGAGTCAGG
>JBHHWX010000934.1:0-1603 GCA_046756745.1 bacterium
TGATGGAGTTGCCTTGCTTCTTTTTGGATATACTTAATGTTATGGAGGGCTCGCCATTGAAACGCGAAATCACTTCCGGATCTTCAAAAGTATCTCTGACTTCCGCCACATCCTCTACACGCACATGGTGGCCCACCGGACTGGCGCGTAGAATAATTTTCTTAACCTCATCAACCTTATCGATCTCCCCGAGCGTGCGAATCTTGTATTCCCAGCGCCCCATCTGAATATCTCCGGCGGAGAGATCCAGATTTTTGGCGCGGATCGCATCCATGACCTGAGAAATCGCCAAGTCATAACTCTGTAGTTTGTGCGGATCGACCTCTACCCAAATTTCGCGATCCCGGATACCTGCAATCTGGCATTTAGCGACATTCTTGATTTTTAAAATATCGTCCTGCAAATCCTCAGCGAGACGTTTCATTTCCATCTCAGGGATATCGCCGCTGAGAATCACCCCGACCATGGGGACATGATCTTGAATGGAAAAATCCAACACTAACGGCTCATCGGCCGCTGCGGGTAAATCAACTTTTTCCACTTCCGTGCGAACGTCCTGCATGCGCTTGTCAAGCTCATCGTCGCTCATCGTTTCAAAACGCAGCCATACAAAGGAGGCGTTTTCCCGGGAAATAGAGGTGATGAGGTCGATCCCGGCAACATCCCGTACTTCTTTTTCGATTTCATTGGTGATGAGCTTTTCTGTGTCTTCAGGGGAAAGACCCGGCGCGCCGGTCCAGACGAATATCCAAGGAAACGAAACGTCCGGAGTTAACTCGCGCGGAATCGTAAAAAGCGAGTACGTTCCAAACGCGATGACCGCGATCATGATGATATTGACGAGAACGGGGTTCTTGATAGAAAATTTGGCGATCGACATTTAGGCACATCCCAATTTAAATTCAAAAAATGATCGGGGTATTAATCATTTTTTGACCGGATAACAGGATAAACCGGATTTGCAGGATTCTTCCTCTCAAGGTAAAACTCTAACACATTTTTTACTTCACCTTTTCTTTGACCCAAAATATAAAAATGAAATCCTGGCCATCGTGAGAATCCTGTTATCTTGTCAAAAATATGCCAACTCTTTGATATCCCTTTGATTGGTTACCAAAAGCATCTACGAAAACACGGGAACGATGTTCTGCCCAATGAGAGGCATTTCACTCCCGGCTTCTTTGAGCGGTTAATAATTGATCCACAAGCTGCTCGACAAGGGTGCGGTTGGCGCTGTCGAGTTTAAATACTTTCTCCACCAGATCCTCGAGTCCCTTCTGATTTTTACTTAGATAGTGCGATTTCTGATCTTCGACTTTCAACATCTGTTCTTTTGTGAAACGCCGAGCCGCATAGTCCAATGGCGTTTCGCCGAAGACGATCTCCGTGAGAGGCATATCCAAGTATTTTGAAAGCAGGCGTAATGTACTGAGTCGAGGCTCGAACTTGTCGTGAATTAACTCGCTCAGTCCCTTTTGGGATATCCCGGCAAGCTCTGCCAGCTTCTTTTGGTTAAAGCCTTTTTCTTTCATTCTCTTTTTTATGCGTGAACCGATAGAAGTCATAATAATTTACTTTTTAGTTAAATTTTTCTTGACAATTA
>JBHHWX010000935.1:0-1603 GCA_046756745.1 bacterium
CAAAAAATTCGTACTTGCGGAGGATTTTATCAAAACGACACGCAAGGTGCCGCAGAAATACATAAAGAACGCACAAAAAGTGAATACTCCACCGCCTAAAGGCGGTGGCTTCGTATTACGACTAAAGTCGGCGATTCCGGCTAAAGCCGGTTTGGCCCCCGCTGACGCGGGCTTAAGATGAAGGGGGCTTCTCCCCTTCTAATCGGAAAACATCGTCCGTGTCGTGAATCTGCTGCTCTATGTAAGACTTGATCACATCATCCGTGACGTTGCCGCTGCTGCAACAGAAATATCCTCGCGCCCACAAGTGGCGCCCCCAAAACGCTTTCCGTAAATGGGAAAACTCACTCAATAGCTTGTGCGACGATTTTCCTTTGATCCTCTGTACGAGCCGGCTAATCGTAACTCTTGGCGGTATCGAGACGAACAGGTGAACATGATCCTTCGACACGTGCCCTTTCAGGATGTCTACGTCTTCACCGCGGCAAATCTCCCGGATCAAATCCCTCACCCGGCGAGCAACATCCCCGACCAAGATGCTCTTGCGGTATTTGGTGATCCAAACCAAATGCAGGTGAATCTGGAAAACCGTGTGTGCACCATGCATAGGAGCTATCTCAAAAATAATTGTGGATCTTTGCCAATGATATGAGTAATTTAGGGGACCAACTCATGGAAGAGGAGGTCCCAATGGAACTAACGGATAAGCAATGGGAAATCATCGCACCGCTGCTTCCCAAGCCGCGTAGCGGGCCGGGCAAGAAGGGGCGGCCCCCGCGTAACAATCGGGAGGTCTTGAATGGAATTTTATGGATAATGCGAACCGGCGCCCCTTGGAAGGACATGCCGGAACGATATCCTCCGTACCAGACATGCCATCGCCGGTTACAAAACTGGGCCAGGGATGGGACGCTTGAAAAGGTTTTGACCGCTCTGGCCAAAAACCTGAAGGAACGGGGCAGAATCGATGTCAGTGAAGCGTTCATTGACGGCACCTTTGCAGGGGCCAAAAAAGGGGGTCCTGTGTCGGGAAAACCAAGCGCGGCAAGGGCACCAAGATCATGGCCATTGCAGACCGCGGGGGTCTTCCTGTCGCCATATGCATCGAAAGTGCTTCGCCGCATGAAGTGAAGCTTGTGGAAAAGACACTCGATCATCGTTTCATCGATGAGCAGCCGGAAAAACTGATCGGCGACAAGGCGTATGACAGCGACAAGCTCGATGAGAAGCTGAAAGCCGAGCGGAACATCGAAATGATCGCGCCCCACCGCATGAACCGTCGCAGGAAAGAGCCTACTCAGGATGGTCGTCCGCTGCGAAGATACAAGCGCCGCTGGAAGGTGGAGTGCCTGTTTGCCTGGCTTCAGAACTTCCGCCGACTGGTAGTTCGATATGAGTATCACTGGCAAAATTTCCTCGGATTCTTATATTTAGGGTGCATTGTTATATTGCTCAGACATTTTTGAGATGCCTCCTACTGTATATTTGTATCTATTCGACCCTGACCCCAGCCTGGCAACCATGGCGACGCCGGTCGGATTGACAATTACACTGACCGGTGGTGCGATTTGTCTGTTATCGCTTTTCTCACTTGGAAAGTGCT
>JBHHWX010000936.1:0-1586 GCA_046756745.1 bacterium
GGTTTCTCCACAACCCCATCGCTAAATACGAAGGCTTTATTACAGAAGTGTATAAAGGCTTAATCATCCAGTCGACCATCCGATGGGTGGCGCTTTGCCGGTGGTTTGATACGAAGATTGTGGACGGCATTGTCAATATGATCGGCCGCGTGGTTTTTTCCGGGGGCTGGTTTTCCAGCGCTATTGAAAAATATGTGATTTACGGCTTTCTCAATCTGTTCCGCTATGGCAGCCACGTTTCCGCCCGCATCCTTCGCCGCCTTCAAACGGGCGCCGTCAATCACTACGCCATGATGATCATCGTCGGGATCTTCATCCTCGTCAACCTCTACCTGATGTTAAAACCCGAACTTTCAAATATGGTCGTCTCGAAATGAGGAATGCATGCAAGCCACATTGAACCAGATCCTCGCGTCTGAGCAGATCGGCTTTCCGATCTTAAGCCTTCTTACCTTTCTTCCTCTGGCGGGGGCTCTCATTCTTTGGGTGATTCCCGAGGAAAAAGTGATGAAGCAGTGGACCCTGGGTACGGCGGCGCTCTCCTTTCTGCTCTCCCTGCTGCTCTTGCCCTTCTTCGAGGCAGGTGTTTCCGACATGCAGTTTGTCGAACAGTACAACTGGATTACGCCCATGGGGGTCCATTATCACATTGGGGTGGATGGCATCAGCCTCTGGCTGATTATTTTGAGCACCTTTTTGTCGGTCTTAACCGTTATTTTTTCCTGGAATACGATTAAGAATCACTTGCGTGAATATCTCCTCTGCCTCTTAGGCTTGGAATTCACCCTGATTGGGGTCTTTGTGGCAGTCGATCTCGTGCTCTTCTTCCTCTTCTGGGAAGTCATGCTGATCCCGATGTACTTTCTTATCAAGGTGTGGGGCGGTGTAAACCGGGACTATGCCTCCCTTAAATTCGTCCTGTATACGCTGGTGGGAAGCGTTTTAATGCTGGTCGGCTTCGCTATTCTGGCCCTGAATTATCATGACTTTGCCTTGGCACAGGGTTTCCCCATCGGCTACTCCTTCAGCTTCATTGATCTCTTGAAAGCACCCATTGCTCCCGAGAAACAGCAACTCATCTTTCTCCTGCTCTTTTTTGGTTTCGCCTTCAAGGTGCCGATGGTGCCCTTTCATACCTGGCTCCCCGACGCCCATGTGCAAGCCCCCACGACCGGGAGCGTCATGCTGGCGGGACTGCTGCTCAAGATGGGGACCTATGGTTTTGTCCGTTTTTCATTGCCGCTTCTGCCGCATGCCTCACAGGCCTTTGTGCCGCTTATCTCGGTGATGGCGGTTATCGGAATTGTTTACGGCGCCTGGCTGGCTCTGGCGCAGGACGATATTAAGAAACTCATCGCCTACTCCTCCATCAGTCACTTAGGCTTCGTCATGTTGGGAATTTTCGCCCTCAATCATCTTGGCATCCAGGGAGCGCTTATCCAGATGATCAATCACGGCATCTCCACAGCGGGCCTCTTTTTTATCGTGGGTTTTCTCTATGAGCGGCGCCACACCCGCCTGATCTCCGAATACGGAGGACTTTCCAAGCAGCTTCCGATCCTGGCGACCTTTTATTTCATTATCAG
>JBHHWX010000937.1:0-1581 GCA_046756745.1 bacterium
CGGAGTTGGGTGAGGGTCAAAACTACTACATTGCAGGGCTGCCGGTTGCGGAGGATACCTTCGGCTTCGAGATGTTCGTGCAGATGGGCATCCTGGCCCCACTTATCGGCATGGTGATCTTTGTGCTGCTGTTCCTGTTGTTTCGCAAACTTTCTCTCATCGTCTCGTCGATGATTGTCGCCATGTTCAGCGTGGCCTGGGGCATGGGAGCGTTAATTGGCCTCGGCTTTACAGTGCACATTATGAGCTCCATGATTCCCATCTTCCTCATGCCCATCGCGGTACTCGATTCCGTGCACATGTTGAGTGAATTCTACGACCGCTATCCAGCACTGCGTGACCGGCGGCAAACTCTCATGGCGGTTACCGACGAACTCTTTACACCCATGTTCTACACCTCGATTACCACGGCTGTTGGTTTTGCTTCTCTGACTCTCGCTGACATCCCACCTGTGCGGGTGTTCGGCGCTTTTGTGGCCTTTGGTGTTCTGGCTGCCTGGCTGTTGACCGTGACTTTTATCCCGGCATCCATCATGCTCATTCGCGAAGAAAAACTTACGGCCAAAGTAGCCAAAAGAGAATCAAAACCGTCAGTCCTGGCTAAGTTTCTGCCCGCGGTTGGCCGCTTTGCATTTGCCCAAAGTCGAGCGGTTGTCCTTGGCGCAGTGCTCCTTTTGGCCCTTGGCGTCTGGGGTCTCACCAAAATTGTGGTCAATGACAACCCGGTAAATTGGTTTAACAAAGACCACAAAATCCGGGTCGCCGACCGTGTGATGAATGAGCGCTTCGGTGGCACCTATATGGCGTATTTGTCGATCGAGGGCCAGCAGCCTGATGATATTAAGCGGCCTGAAGTGATGAGCTACATCAGCGAGCTGCAAGCGTATCTGGAACAGAAGGATGTGGTAGGCAAAACCTCCTCGGTCGTGGATATCATGAAACGGATAGGCCATGTTCTCAAAGGCGACGGCAAGGTGCAAAACGCGATTCCCCCAAGTCAAGAAGAAATCGGCCAGTACCTGTTTCTTTTTCTTATGTCCGGAGACCCCAACGACCTCGACAACTTTGTGGACTACGATTACCAGAAAGCTAACATTTGGGTACAAATGAGAAGTGGGGACAACCGGGATATGGAATGGGTTGAAGGGACGGTTCAACAATTTATCGAAAACAACGGTTCTCCCGAAGGCATCAAAATCCACTGGTCCGGCCTCACCTACATCAACAAAGTATGGCAGGATTTGATGGTCAAAGGCATGTTGAAGGCGGTGTTAGGTGGATTTGCCGCCGTGTATTTTTTGATGTTGATTCTATTCCGTTCTCCAGGTTTAGCCTTTATCTCCATGATGCCATTAACCTTTGCGATTGTACTCTCCTACGGTTTGATTGGATTTGTCGGGAAAGATTATGACATGCCCATTGCGGTGTGCTCGTCGCTGGCTCTTGGACTTTCCATTGATTTCGCCATTCACTTCATCCAACGGTTTCGACGCAAGTATCAGGAAAGCAGTGATATCGAAGCCACAAACAGCTATATCTTTCAGGAACCGGCGCGGGCTATATCCCGCAATGCTTTTGTCA
>JBHHWX010000938.1:0-1575 GCA_046756745.1 bacterium
TGTTCAGTTGTGTGAAGCGAGACACAGTCGGCTTCAGCCGACTTGAGCTATGAGCCTGAAAATTTATTTTCAGGCGTTGTGGCCTTTCGTAGCTGGAGGATTTATCCTCCGCGGTTCTTCATATTCAAAATTCATTTTATCCGTGTTCAATCCGTGTGCATCTGTGGCTGATTTTTTTACATGTTTTTGAAATTTTGTGGCGCTGCCGCACTGGGTAAATCAGCTCTATTCGTTAAATCCGCGTTCCATTTATTTGCGGCTTTGCCGAGTTAGGCACAATGAATGTTATAAAGGTGGAACGATCACTTTCCCGAAAGCTTCTCGATCCGCATCTTTACCCTTCGATTATTCGGTTCGAGCTCCAAAGCTTTTTTGAAATTTTCTAGAGCCGACGTCTTATCCCCTGTCTTCATATAAACTTCACCTAAACCGATATATGAAGTTGCAAATTTCGGAAACATCTCAACATTTAATTTTAGGAAAGCGATGGCGGCGTCCGGCTTTTTTTGTCCTGCAAGTCCCTGTGCAAAAAGCATCAAAGTCCATTCGGTGAAATCATATGCAGAGCTGCCGTAAAAATTTTTGCGTAACTCCCGGTATTTCTCGATTGCAGCGTCAAGGCCCTTTTCCTGCAACACTTCCGTGAGAACAGATGCCAGTGTTTGCGGACGCGACTGGCCATGATGGCAAGTCACACAATTCACACTCAATGTGTTTTCCTTGCCCAATTGGGTGAGATATTGATTATTGATATCGGTTCGCATTTGTATCATGATGCGAGCCGTCTTTTTTGCTTGTTTTTCATCGGAGGAAAAATCAAACGTCGAAAAATCGTCCCCTTCACCGACATGACAATAGTTGCAGCGAACGCCCAGGCCCATTGAAAAGCTCTTCATGTTGTTGATAAGCTCACGCTGTCCAATATCTTTTGGAAAAACCTGTAAATTTTCAAATTCTGTCGGAATCTGAGCCTGAGTCTCATGAGGTAACACCAACACACAAACGACAAATAGAACGAAGTAAACCGGGTATAAGAGTTTGTTTTTCATTTACCTTCTCCTGATTTTTGAATGTGGGATTCACTTGGCGGTAATTTAGTTAACAAAGGGTTGTTTTCCCAATCAAAAGTGACGAGTGGTTGTATTGTTGTGATAACCGGCTTCAGGATAGGGGCAGGTTGTTTAATCCGTCTTTAGACGCTTACAGCGCTTTATTGACAAAACTTTGTCGATTGATTGACAACCTCCGATTGGAGAAGTTGAGCTTCTTTTTAAAATCGAATATCGTAGATCGCATATCGCAAATCGTATATTTTCGAGTCCAGAATCTGATATACGATATATGATTTACGATCTTCAGTCAGCAACTTTCTCTTTTCGGTTTGACAACTTCCCCGAGGAGCCAGTGTCTGAACGAAAACTCAGAAATAAGCTCTAAGCCCCGTCCTCGGGGCGTCGTAATCAATTGTTTTTACAAAGCGTCAAACGCACCCGGGGACGGGTGCTTGAGCATTTTAAAGAGTTTTCGTTCAGACACTAAGCTTCTTCCAAGACTTCGCTTGAAAGAAGTGGCTCC
>JBHHWX010000939.1:0-1575 GCA_046756745.1 bacterium
CGGTGCGAAACACACCGGCGCCATCGTTGTTGAGGAGCGATACCGAGCTCGAAACCTCATTTGCGGCCGCGATATCCAAATCGCCGTCCGAATCAAAATCGCCTACGGTTAGGGCCCGCGGACTCTGGCCTACCCCGTTGATATTGTGCTGGTTGAATCCCGCCCCACCCAGATTTAGCCAACTAAAGACGTCATGGGAGCGACTATTGGGGATGGCCAAATCCAGGGCCGAGTCACCGTTCAAGTCTCCTATGCCGACAAAATGCGGTCCGTCCCCGGCTGCGTAGGTCGAATCGAGATTGAATGTTGCGGTACCCGTGACGGCCTGTATGTAAAACGACCACTGAAAAGGCGCAGAGAGAGGCGCGCCGCTGCTGCCCTGAATTCCTGAAGTCAGAACGACCGTCACCACTTCACCGGCCTGGAACGGCGTTGCGGGGTCAAAGTTTGCCGTCTGGGCGGAAGCGTCATAGACCAAGGTACCAGCGTGATAGCCGGTTCGACTGCCATACACAAGAAAGTTTTCAGGAAGAACCGTGCCTCCATCCATCGCCTGGTCGAATGACACGGAAACGCCGGCTGTTGTACTGTTCTGCATGGAATAGCGTTGCGGCAAAAAATCGACAATTTGCGGCGTTTGAGCAAATACGGTATTCCACGAAGACGCGACCCCCATCAACAGAACGAGTTTACTAATTGTTAGCGCTCTTGGCTTAATGGACATACTTGCCTCATCTTGAGTTAAGACCTAATTCAATATAATATCGGACTGAATTGTAAATTATGGATAAAGAAAATTGATTGGCAAATTTTTCTTGGCGCAAGGTGTCAAATCGCCTGCCATGGCTACGATCGTTGGTGTTGAGAACAACCTGAATTCTAGAAGCAAAAAGGAGCGTTGTGTTTGCAAGACACACCTTACTCCTAGAAGGAAGCATTACTTGCACCTTTGCGCATTTGCGGAAAATGCTTCATCCGTATCTGAAGCGAGCCGAGCGGTAGGGACAGAGGTCCTTATTAATGCGCGGTTCCGCGCCCAAGGTCTGGTTGGGGGAAGGGCTTCAAACCGTGAAACGCAAACCGTCAAGCGCGGAATGGGTGCGGACGTGGCGCCATTCTTGCCGCTGTTTGCTTAACAAATGGCATATTTATCTCCAAGCTGCCGACACTTGCCTTCTTCAATCAACTTGATAAGACCGGCAAGCAGGGAATGTTCCGCAAGCGGCCAAAGGCGTTTGTCCACGTCATCGTAGACCTGTGTAACCAAATCAAAGATGGATTGCGGCGTGGCGCTTAGAGCGCTCAGGAGTTTTCGTTCGCGCTGTTGACGATGCTTGATATAGTATTGAATCACACCTTTGCCGTCGCGAAAAGCGGGACCGTGGCTGGCGTAAAGGGTGCCAGCGGTAACCGATTTTAGAAATTCCAGCGATCGCATGTAAGTCGCCATGTGGCCTTCGGGCGGACTGATAACAATGGTTGAAACCGTGGAAATCAGGTCGCCGGCAATCACCGCCCCGTAACGGCTTTCTTGAAAGGCTAAATGACCGGAGGCGTGGCCGGGGGTGTGATAAA
>JBHHWX010000940.1:0-1567 GCA_046756745.1 bacterium
GAGATGTTAATTTACCGTTTTTCCTGTTCAGACTGAACGGAAATGAAACCTGAATAAGTCCGGTTTTCGAACACAAATTTAGGAGAGAACCCGCTCGGCGAGACGCCTTCGCTAAGAAAACAGGAAATTAGTTTGGTAAAGTAAAAAAGTTTTTCATCAGTTGGGTTTTTCTATCCGTTGGAAATCATCTGCAACAGATTAAAGCTAAAACTATGCGATACGAAACAAACAAAGGACACCGAGATGTTACAAAAAGTTGGGATTGAAAAAAAATCATTAGCGGATTATCAAGCCATTATCGGGGAGGAGGCGCTTCAAGAAATTTTAGATCTCGCGCGTGCTCTGAAGGGGGCGCGCGTGCTGCATGTGAATGCCACTGCTTTCGGAGGCGGGGTTGCGGAAATCTTGCAGTCATTGGCGCCGCTCATGCGCGACGTCGGTTTGGACGCCGAATGGCAGGTCATCGAGGGGACAGACGAATTTTTCAACGTGACCAAAGCCAGTCATAACGGCTTGCAGGGCATGGACTTGGAATTCACTGAAAACATGCAGAACATTTGGCTGCGCACCAACAAAATGAACGCGCAGAAGTTCGAAGGCGAATATGACTTTATTATCATCCATGATCCGCAGCCGGCGGGTTTGCTGCATTTTCACGGACCGGGTGGAGGAAAGCACTGGATTTGGCGCTGTCACATCGACACCTCTACCCCGAACCCGGCTTATTGGGAGTTTTACGCTCCTTTTATCAATGCGCACGAGTGTGCTATTTTCACAATGCAAGAGTACGTCGGGCCTGGGGTGCATGCCGATCATCTCAAAGTCATCGCTCCGACCATCGATCCGCTGTCTTCGAAAAATACTAAAATTCCTATCGAAACCGCAAAAGAGGTTGTTGCAAAATTCGGCATTGATTTAGAACGTCCCCTCCTCACGCAGGTCAGCCGTTACGATCCCTGGAAAGATCCGTTGGGCGTTATCGACGCTTATCGAATCGTCAAGCAGCACGTCCCGAATGTCCAGTTAGCGCTGGTGGGCTCGATGGCCGACGACGATCCGGAAGGGTGGTATTACTTGGATAAAACCTGCCGGCGCGCCGGAGAAGATCAAGATATCCACATTCTGCACAACTTTCACGGTGTGGGCGCCTTCGAAGTGGGGTGTTTTCAAATCGTGTCGGACCTGGTGATTCAAAAATCCACGCGCGAGGGTTTTGGGCTGGTAGTGACCGAGGCCCTGTGGAAAGGCAAGCCGGTGATTGGCGGCAAAGTCGGCGGTATTCCATTACAAATTATCGACGGCAAAACCGGTTATCTGGTAAGCACAGTTGAAGAATGTGCCGGGAAAATCCGGGATTTACTGCTGAATCCGGACAAAATATCAGCTATGGGACAAGCGGCGACGGAACATGTCCGCCAGAATTTTTTAATTACACGCCACTTGCGGGATTATTTACAACTTTTTATTGAGCTTGGTTTTTAAAATAATGGTAACTATCCAGGCGTGAGAAGCTTCGGAGTGCAAAACTTTAGTTTTGCTTTGTTTCGATGAAAACTGCAACGCTAAA
>JBHHWX010000941.1:0-1566 GCA_046756745.1 bacterium
TCATTTTCGATTCTCTCTAACGCTTGTTCAATATGATAAAGAAAGCGCCCTTCTTGAGTGGCGAAAAAGAATGCCTTTTCTCTTTCCATATTATCGGTACCGACATCGGCCATGTGAAAGGAATAAGCCGAGTTTTCACCCGAGGCATCCTTCAAGGTAGAGGACATTTCGCGATCCTTTAACTGCCCTAAATCCTTCAGTATTGCGTCACGCTTTTCCAAGAGCAAGCTTTTGGAATAGGTCAGATCCTTTTTGTTCATGTAGACCTCCTAAACTATGAACCCCCGTTTCTGGGAGATAACCAGAATATATTATTACCAACCCACCAATTTAAGATATTTTTTCAATGCCAATGGTGGTTCTTATGCCGTCGATATCTAAATCTTCAGTGTACGTGGCCTTTCCAGAATTTGTTGAGATACTCTCCGCCAGGGTTTCCGTACAAATGTACTTAGATTGGGCTTCAATGGCCTTAAGTAATTCGTCCGTGGTCTGATAGTAGATCTTAATACGGTCTACTACATCCAAACCCGAGTTTTTGCGCATATTCTGAACCCGGTTTACGAATTCACGAGCTAATCCTTCGAATCGCAGCTCCTGAGTTACTTTCAGATCCAATGCAACCGTGAGTCCGTTTTCGTCCTGTACGACTATTCCTTCGGCGCTCTCGGAAATAATCTCAACATCGTCCAATCTGATTGAATCCTTTTTCGCCCCCGTGGTTATTTGGAATTCTCCTTTCTCCTCGAGTTCCTTTATTTCCTCTTCTCCAAGAGCTCGAATCCGGTTGGCTACCGATTTTGCATCTCGACCGAATCTTGGCCCAAGCTGTTTGAATTGAGGTAGTGCTCTCTTTACGGTCAATTCATTCTCATCGGCTATAAACTCGATGTTCTTAACATTCAATTCTTCGGTGATTAAGTTTGCCATCCCTTTGATTTGATTTGCCAGCTTCCGATCTTTAGCCACAATCATGATTCTCGATAGCGGCTGGCGGACTTTAATGCCAGACTCATTGCGCAAGGCACGGCCGAGTAACACCACCCGTCGCAAAGTATTCATGCGGTCTTCTAATTCGGGGTCCCGGTAGGCATATTCAGCACTATCGGCGGCGGGATAGTTTGTCAGATGCACACTTTCAAATTTGTCTTTTTGCTCCCGGGTTAGGTTGATGTAGATCTCCTCGGCAATGAAAGGCGCAAACGGCGCCATTAACTTGGCCACGGCGTATAGCACTTCATAAAGAGTCTCATAAGCCGCCAATTTATCTGCTCCTATCTCGGACTTCCAGAACCGGCGGCGGCATCTGCGAACGTACCAATTGGACAGGTCGTCGACGACAAATGCCGATATGGAACGTGCCGATCGGGTTAGATCATACCGAGACAAAAGCTCATCAACTTTTGCCACTAGCCCGTTTAGAGAGCTCAGGATCCAGCGGTCAATTTCAGGCCGCTCATCGACGGCGGTGACGGTGTTATCATAATTGAATTGGTCAATGTTGGCGTAAATGGTAAAAAAGGAATAAACGTTTACAAGGGTGCCGAGAAACTTTCGCAAGACTTC
>JBHHWX010000942.1:0-1560 GCA_046756745.1 bacterium
TCTATCAGCATCCTCAGTTCGTCGCCCCAATTCCGAGCTGTTCATACTTTTTCTGGTATTTGTGATAGAGCTGGGTGTGTCTGCTCTCGAGATCGATTTTGCGCCCCTGAATAAACTCCATTTCCACCTGCGTCATGATCTCGAGCGGGTCGCCATTGGTGACGATGAGCGTTGCATCCTTGCCAACTTCGAGCGAGCCGAGCCTGTCGGCAACACCGAGTATCTGAGCAGGGGCGAGGGTCACCGCATCGAGCGCCTCTGCTTTTGTCAGACCATAAGCCGCTGTGGTGGCCGCGTGGTAGGGCAGGTTGCGCTCATGGGCCGAGCCAAACGGCCCGCCGGAGGTGGCGATGCAGAACTGAACGCCGGCATCAGCGAGTTTCTTCGGCAAGGTGAAGGGTGCGTCGTAATCTTCCCATCTGCGCAGCGGCAGCCGGTGGGTGCCGGCGACGATTACGGGAATATCGTGCTCTTTCAGGAGGTCTGAAACGCGCCAGGCGTCGTAGCCGCCCAGGAGCACAATTTTCACCTCTTCATCCACGGCCCAGTCCACCGCAGCCTGGATTTGCAGAATGTCATCCGCGTGAATGATCACAGGAATTTCTTTCCTGAGAACCGGAATCATCGCTTCCCAGCGCAGGTCGGTATCGTGGTAGGGCACGCCTTGCTGCGATTCGGCCTCCTTGGCCTTCAGATAGGCGCGCGCCTGCGCAAACGCAGATTTGATTTTCTTGATGTTCTTGTCCCGTTCCTCAAGCTGCTCCTTTTCGCTTTTGCGGACAAACCGGGAGCGGCCGGGCGTCATTCTCGGCCAGCGCACATGCAGCCCCACCGGTGCTTTCAGGGTCACACTTTCCCAGGTCCAGCCATCCAGCATCATGAGCGCGGAGGTGCCGGCAATGACGCCGCTCAGCGGCACACTCAGCGCCACGGTGATGCCGTTGGCACGCGTGACCGGTAACAGCTCGCTGTCCGGGTTAAACGAGACCTCGGCGCGAACATTCGGGTTGATCTCGCCGACCTCGGCAAAGTCTCTCGTGGCCCGCACCGCGTTGATTTCGACCAGGCCGAGCGAGGTGTTCGCGGAGACCAAGCCAGGGTAGACATGTTTGCCAGAGACATCGATCTGCTCCGTCCCGTCAGGCAGCTCGATGTTCGTGCCCACAGCGGTGATCTTGCCACCCACAAACAGGATGGTTCCGTTTTCGATGTTGTCGCCTGTGATCGGGTGGATCACTCCGCCGACCAACGCAATGGGATGGGATTGCTTTGGAGCAGGCACCTGGTCAGAAGCGTACGTGAGGGGGGCTATGAATAAGCCAGCCAGAACAGCCGCGCAAAAATTACGTGCACCTGTTTTCATTTTGCTATCTCCGATATTAGAACGTTTTTTCATCCACCGAAATTGGCCGAAGGCACCGAGTTTCACCGAAGGATTTTTTTTGAAATTCAATTCGGTGAGGTTCGGTGCTTTCGGTGTTTTTCGGTGGTTTCTCTTTTAACCCGGATTATTCACAAGAGATTAGCAAATATTCCTTAATCGCTTGATTATGCAATAAC
>JBHHWX010000943.1:0-1556 GCA_046756745.1 bacterium
AGATAAATTCTACCGCCAGGGAATCGAGAGCCGGGACGAGTTAAAACACGGTTATCCCCAAACAAAGGAAGACCTTTTCAAATACGAGGCAATTATTTTCGGCCAAATTGAAGCGGAGTACTTTCGGGAAGAACAATTACAGTATACATTAGATTTTGTTGCGCAACGGGGCGGAGGCTTTTTAATGTTGGGCGGGATGTCTACGTTCTCACTGGGCGGCTATGAAGGCACTCCCATCGAAAAACTCCTGCCGGTCGAAATCTCACATCGAAACGCCTTAAGTGTGGGCCGCCCGGCTACATTGCGTGATAAATTCAAGCTGGTTTTGACTCCGGAGGGATTGCGCAGTCCGATCCTACGTCTTGCGACAGATGAGTCCGAAAACGAAAGCCTGTGGGGAAATATGCCGGATTTGGTTGGTTACAATACTCTTGGAAGGGCGAAACCGGGCGCCACGGTTTTGGCCGTCCATCCCCTGGGCACGAAAGATAATCCTAAGATTGTTTTGGCGAATCAGCGCTATGGCCGCGGGCGGTCCATGGTCATGGCGACGCCGAGCACGTGGCATTGGCAGATGTCGATGCCTCATCAAGATATGAGTCATGAACGGTTTTGGCGGCAAATGCTGCGATGGTTGGCTCTGAATTCACCGAAGCAGATCGAGTGTCGTCTTGATAAAGAATCGTTTACGCCTTTTGAAGAAGTGACGCTGAAGGTTGACGTGAGAGACAGCACGTTTAATTATATTGAAAATGCAGCCATTAAAACGATCATCACGACGCCGTCGGGAAAGACGATCAAGATCCCTTTTAATTGGTCTTCAAACGGCAAGGTAGAATATATCGGGAAATTTCATCCGGAAGAGCTGGGTTTATACACCATCGAAATTCTGGCTTACTCACCCAACGGCGATTTCATCGACAGAACCGAAAAGGCGTTTTTTGTAGAAGAGTCCATGGGGGAATTTACCCAAGCGCAATTGCAGTCGGGCCTTTTAAAGCGTATTGCGGAAATCAGCGGGGGACAGTATTTTCATCAAAATGAAGCCCAGAGCTTGCCGGATGAAATTGCTGTTAAGCAGAGCAGTTATTCGAAATTGGTCGAGCATGATTTGTGGGATATGCCTCTGATTTTTTTGTTAGCCATTTTTTTACTGACGATTGAGTGGACGGTATGCCGAAGCAAGGGGCTGTCGTAACCGCGCATGGACCCAACCATGAGATAAAAAAGGCTACAAGCCTTAGCGAGGCAAGCCGCACATGAATGGAGCACGGAGTTAACGGATAGAACGGATTATCACGGATTTGGTTTTGGATGAAAACCAAAAAAAATATGAGCCATACAAGTCACATTCCACTGGCTTTGACACATTCCGTAAAGTCCAATCCGTTCCGATCCGTTAAATCCATGTCATCCGCGTTCTATTTTTTTGCACTTTTTTGCAAAACTTTATTGATAATATAATAAATTTGATTTATAACCCTGTCAGGGTTAGAGCCTTTATGAAAAGCCTATATACAGTATTTTTTGAAATCTATATATCGCGTACAGAAGTA
>JBHHWX010000944.1:0-1550 GCA_046756745.1 bacterium
CGACGCGAACCGAATAAACCGGCAAGGAAACGAAAAAATCTTCATCCGAGATGGCTTTGATTTCGACACTATGAGTTATCGACATTGACTTCCACGTCAATCATTTTGCCATTAAATTATTTTGCCGTATAATTATTCTGCCATAGTTTGGCCCTCAATACTTTGCTAAAAAAAACACAATGTTGTCGGTCTGTAGTACGGATATAACCGGATTTAATAAAACGAGCTTTTTAACTTACAAAATTTCTACAAATTAAATTGCGTTGTCATGCTTTACTTATTTTTTCAAAACGCATTTTATCCGTGTCAATCAGTGTAAATCCGTGGCTAATAATTTGTGCTACACTGGGTTGGGATTTGGCTAATTGGGATTTGGTATTTTGTGTTTTGAGCCGCTGTAATCGGTCTATCTTCCTGTGGGTTCGGAACCGGATTCCTGAGGCCAAATGCCGAGCTCTTTGTAATAGCGGATAGCGCCGGGGTGGAACGGGGTTCCGGTATCCCGGATCACGTTTTTCGGGTTGATGGCCTTGCCTGCCGGATGTGTCTTGACCACTTCTTGCCGGTGCTCGTAGAGAATTTTGGTGAATTGATAAACTATCTCCTCATCGACGCCCGCGGATGAGATCAAGTGCATGGAGCCGACGTTCATGCCGTCAAAATCGGTATCCTGGCCGCGATAGGTTCCAGCAGAAATCGTGGCCGGGAAGAAAAACGGGTAAGTTTCGAATAGAGTCTGTTTGGCAGTTTTTTCAAAGGGTATAAAGTGAATATCCTGGGAAGCGCAAGCCTGAGTTATCGACGCCGTCGGAACCGCGCCGCCGAGGAAAGCGGCCGCTGCAGAACCGTCTGCCAGCATGTCCACCGAGCCAGCTTGCGTGTTGTTGAGCGGCGTAAAATCGTCGTATGTCACACCGTGCGCTTTCAAAATGGGTTGGAGAAAATATTCAAAGCCGGCGCCGGCCGGCCCGACGAGCACGCGTTTGCCTTTCAAGTCCGCCAGCGTCTTCACGCCGGACGACTTCGGAGTGATAAATAGCGCGATATTCGGGGCCAGGGTCATGACCGTGCGCACAGGGTATTCTTTTTCCCAGGCGCCTTTGCCGCGTACCGCAAAGTAGGAAATTGCGGCGTTCGCCAGCGCGAAATCCAGCTCACCACTGTCAAGACGCCGGATGTTTTCCTGTGTGCCTTTGGTCGCCTCCGCGGAAACGTGCCACGGCAGCTCGCCCACGTTGGCGCTGACCACTTCCGCAATCGCCCCGCCGACGACGAAGAACGCTCCACCAGGGGGCGCCGTACCGACGCTGAGGAATGTGCGCTCTCCGGTGTCACTGCTGTCCCCGGATTGGCCGCAGCCAAAGGAAGCAACAACCATGCAAACGAAAACGTTAACCAGAAAAATGTGCGGAAAATGAACTTTCACGTTTCGATGTGAAAACATAAAAACCCTCCTGCTGAATGTTTTTTCCAAATTTGAGTAAACCGCAAAAAGGTGATTAATCCAAAAGGTGACCTTCTTTACTTGATGATAAAAATACTGATTATCA
>JBHHWX010000945.1:0-1541 GCA_046756745.1 bacterium
TCACCTCTTCAGTCGGTTTTAACCAGCGATGCCCGTTCATTCGATGAATTTCCAAACCCGCCTTGATAATTCGGCTGGTCGGGAAAGGCCGTAAGCCTTTCTGCATGTCAAAAACCCCTTTTCTAAGAACCCACTTTCTAAGTCTCGAGAATGGTTTTTCATCGACAACTACAGGCTCATATATTTCATTAATTAATGTTTCCATTTCCTGTTTTTTTATTGTCATTTGTTTTGCTTCACCATTGCTATCCTCGATCAGGTCGTGAAAACTATCTTCAATTTGAATAACTAACTCGGCGAGCAAATCATCTGCTTTCTTTTTGCTATTGTCCTCATGATTATGCGGGAAAGAAATGATATTTTCGATTGTTCCGATGGCTTTATCGCCGTCAGACGTCCAATATTCCATACACGCCACATCCACCGACGCCATCTTTTCCGTTGAACTCAACCCCTGAGGAATATTTTTGACCGCTTTTACCGTCGCTTCTCTGCTTTTGGCGGCAATCATTGCCCAGGCGTTTAGTACGAACTTAAATTTATGGGTTAAACGCTTTTCATAAGAGGAGTCGCAACTTCCTGAGAGTGACCAAAATAATTTTCGCGTCGATCTTTGGTACGGAAATACGTTACCCAGGTATAGTGTTCGCGAGGAATAGAAAAACCAAACTACTAAACTTAGAAAACCTGTTACGGACAAAAACAAAAACGCAATTTTACCCAACAAAGTAGATTTATCATAGATTTCCGATTTACCGACTGTGGCGAGCTGCCATCGACCGGGGTGAAGATAATTAAGCCAACTTTTCCCGGAACGCGGGTTGGCCTTGTCGGGATCGCTTTTTCCAACCACAATTGACGCCGTCTCTGATTCGATCATCGCCCTCGAGTTCGTATCATAAGCGCATACCTTGAAAGCAAATTTATTGCCAACTCTTACATTTAGGAAATCAACCATATCTGAATTTTTGATCTCCTTGGTGACTGGTGGAGCGTCGGCTACTTCTTCGACCATGGATACCCGATACGTTAAAGGCAGAACCTTCGGATCCAGATAGCTCTCTCTCTCACTGGTGTCAGTTTTTTCATGAACAGACACCGCCCATTTAACCCTTAAATCAGCCGCAACAGGTACAAAGAGCCAGTTTTTATGAACATTTACATAGGTAATATCAGATATAGTAATCTCGTATTTTGGCTGCGAGTAGGCTTCACTCATCGTCAGAAGAAACAGCATCGCAGCGATCAATTTAGATTGAAGAATAGCGCAAGTCTTTATAGATCTCATGTTGTCCTCTAACTTCAATTAAGTTAGCACTCTACGGGTAATTATGGGTATATAAATCTGGTTTTGACATGCCATTGAAAAATGATCTAATGTGCCACTCGATTACCTGGCTTATTAACTGCTCGAGTTTTTCAGAGTCTTGAGCTTCATGATATTTGATTATTGTCGATAAAAGCGAGTGTCCACTCCCGAAGAATCTGGCCAAATCTGAATTTGGAAAAAACCTGAGGATGTTTGCAAAATCGGCTAAGTA
>JBHHWX010000946.1:0-1508 GCA_046756745.1 bacterium
AAAGATCAGTTTGAAATCTATTTTGGTTTCCAAATGCCCTTCGATGGAATCAAAAAAGCTGGGCCAACCCGTTCCACTGTCATATTTCATTTCCGATGTAAAAAGATC
The DNA here is from genome assembly GCA_046756745.1 of bacterium. Taxonomy (GTDB): domain Bacteria; phylum Zhuqueibacterota; class Zhuqueibacteria; order Oceanimicrobiales; family Oceanimicrobiaceae; genus JBHHWX01. The sequence continues at coordinate 109 of JBHHWX010000946.1, forward strand.
AAGTTCACAACCGGCGCAGACATAGGTGCCGTTGCGATATTCGTCATTCAGTTTACTTGAAAAGGGACGTTCTGTGCCTTCCTCGCGCAAGACGTGATGTTGTTCGTAAGTCAGGCGTTTGATCCATTCCTCATTGGATCTGACTAACTTTTGAATGGCGTTCTTTGCACCTTTTGCCGACAAGTGAGGGGCTGTAAAAAGGGTGCCGACAAATATCCCGAGTTGCAGGAGAAAGGCTCTTCGATTCATTGTTGATCTCCCCACAACATCTTTAAGCGTTGATCTCGGCCACAGCCCAAACGATAAATCTTGTAACGGACCGGGTTTTTATGATGAAAATCCTGGTGATATTCTTCAGCCGGATAAAAGGTTGAGGCCTTTGTGATTTCGGTTTCGATGGGACCTTTAAACGGCTTGTTTTTCATGAGTTGTTTTTTAGAAGAAAGTGCCAGTTTTTTCTGCCCTTCCGAGTGATAAAAGATCGCGCTTCGGTACTGATCGCCGTGATCACAGAATTGCCGGTTTTTGACGGTAGGGTCAATACTCCGCCAAAAAATTTCGATTAGTTTTTCATACGTGATGGCAGTCGGATCAAATACCACTTGCACCACTTCGGCATGTCCTGTTCCTCCAGAGGAAACCTCTTGATAAGTTGGATCGACTTTGTGACCTCCGGTATAGCCCGAAGTTGTCGAGAGCACGCCCTTGACTTGGTCAAAATCGTGCTCCGTACACCAGAAGCATCCTCCACCAAATGTCGCGGTTTCCAATTTTTCGGCAATTGCGGTACTGTGTCCCTTAATTCCTCCGCTTGCTAACACGCAAAGGATCAATAGATACATCATCTTTTGCCTGACGCCTTTCATCGCTGTTCTCCCATTAATATTGAATGACAATATAAACGACAGAGTTCAATGCGTGATCACAAAAGTATCACAAATTTATAAAATGATTTTATTTCATGACCACACTTGAAGGGGTAGTGACCGGGTGGCTGCGATAACCGCCAACAATTTAGCCCTGTCCTAATTTATTTCAAATTATTGGCGCGGCAAGTAGAATAACATTCTATTTTAGATAGCTTCCAGAAATCGATAAGACAACTGTCAGTCAAAAATTAGATGGTTTGAAATGGCATTCGCTATTTTTGGAATGGAAGTGTGCACATTAAATCGCTCCGATTTTATCTCTTGCTATAATCCTCTCACCATATTATAATCTTACTAGTAAGAAAATAGAATAATAGGAGTGTCATAATGGCTGATCTAGCGACAACAAGAATGTCTTCAAAGGGCCAAGTCGTTATTCCAGAGAATATTCGCAAGCGACTTCAGTTAAAAACCGGCTCTCAGTTTGTGGTAGTGGGAGACAATGATGTTGTCATTCTCAAGGCAATTTCT